>DAIQQT010000084.1:0-8590 GCA_036786685.1 Trichlorobacter sp. | reverse complement strand
ATGGAAACCAGCCTTGAGACCGTGGAAGGGATGCAGTTTGACCGCGGCTACCTCTCCCCTTACTTTGTTTCTGATCCGGAGCGTATGGAAGCAACCCTTGAGAACGCCACCATCCTGATCTACGACAAGAAGATCTCCAGCATGAAGGACATGCTGCCGGTACTGGAGCAGACCGCCAAGTCCGGTCGTCCGCTGATGATTATTGCTGAAGATATCGAAGGCGAAGCACTGGCAACCCTGGTGGTCAACAAACTGCGTGGCGTACTGAACGTCTGCGCTGTCAAGGCTCCCGGCTTCGGTGACCGTCGCAAGGCGATGCTGGAAGATATCGCCGTACTGACTGGCGGCACCGTTATCTCTGAAGATATGGGCTTCAAGCTGGAAAATGCTACCATGGATATGCTGGGCCGCGCCAAGCGGATCGTGGTTGACAAGGACAACACCACCATCATCGATGGCGACGGTTCCGAGGCTGATATCCAGGGCCGCGTCAAGCAGATCCGTGCCCAGATCGAAGACACCTCTTCCGACTATGACCGCGAGAAGCTGCAGGAGCGTCTGGCCAAGCTGGTTGGCGGTGTTGCCGTGATCAAGGTTGGCGCAGCCACCGAGACCGAGATGAAAGAGAAGAAGGCCCGTGTTGAAGACGCACTGCATGCTACCCGTGCTGCAGTTGACGAGGGCATCGTCCCTGGCGGCGGCGTTGCCTACATCCGCGCCCTGAACGCCCTGAACAGCGTGGTACTGCCTGCTGAGCAGCAGTTCGGCGTCACCATCATCAAGAGCTCCCTGGAAGCCCCGATCCGTCAGATCGCCGACAACGCCGGTATCGATGCCTCCATCGTGGTTGACAAGGTCAAGAACGGCAAGGACGCCTTCGGCTACAACGCTGCCGACGACACCTACGTTGACATGCTGGAAGCCGGCATCATCGACCCGACCAAGGTATCCCGCTGCGCACTGCAGAACGCCTCTTCCGTGGCCGGCCTGATGCTGACCACCGAGTGCATGATCGCCGAGAAGCCCAAGAAGGATGCCGGTATGCCTGCTATGCCCGGCGGTATGGGCGGCATGGGTGGTATGGGCGGCATGGATTACTAAGCCAGCCGCATCTTACTGTAATTGCTACAACCGAAACGGGCAGAGACTTTATCTGCCCGTTTTTATTTTATCAAGCTCGAAAACACGCCCTAGGATGAGAGGTTTTATCTAGACAGAAACACCCCGCATAAGGTAAAAAAGTCAATCAATTTCAGTTTATGGAGGCTTAATGTCACTCCTCGCGGTCGTCAGCTACGACGCCGATGCCATCCGGATCGTCACCGCTCAAAAGACTCGAGACAGCTTGATCTGCAAACAAGCTCTGACACTAACCGATGATGAGCTGGAGGGATTTCTTTCTCTTGATCAAAGCAAAGCCTATCTGATAACCGTCAACCCTCCTGACGCACTGTACGAAACCATCTCCATTCCCCCGGTCGATGACAAACTTACCGCCCGCATTGTTGATGCAGAGCTCAAACGGATGCACCCGGAACTGCCGCCGTTCAGCATAGCCTATCAGGTAATTGGCGACAGCGTACAGGATGGCAGAACAATCCGAAGAATTGCCTGTTGCCTGATGCCCGATGAACTGCTCACTATGCTCCTTGAACCGTTCATTCGTCATAACAAACCTGTGCGCCTGATTGCTGCAACACCGCATGCTCTCGCACGTCTGGTTATCAACACGCCATCAGACCTGCCCGGCACGCTGCTTTGCGCATACGATGAAGGAGAGCGCAAGTCACTGCTGATACAGGAGGATGGTGCGATACTGTTTACCAGACAGGTGCCTTCGGATGGCCGGGGATGGAACACCTTTGACCGTCAGAACGTTACCATGACCCTGGACTACTGTTTCCAGACATTACGGATTAGACCTGGCGGTGCCATTGCCATTAACAGTGAAGATCCTCCACCACCTTTTGTCCCGTTTGAACCGGTTCTTCCTTCAGGCTTTCCAGCAAACATTCTCCAGGAGTATCCATCACAGGTGGCATTGCTGGCCTACCCTTTGCCTGTATCGCAAGACCTGCGTCCTGCCACCTATTGTTCTGCCCTGCGGGAACAGGATCTGATCAAAAACACCAGCATCGGTTTTGCCCTGGCAACGGCAGTAGTTGTAGCATTGCTGCTTGTACAGGGATTTCTGATTACTGCCATGCAAACAGATCTGAACAGCCTGCGCCAACCGCCGTCTCTCCTCCACAATGTCCTTACAACCCATCAAAAAGCCATGGAAAACCGAGCAACCGTCGAACCGCTGATCAGCATACTGAACAGCCAGCATGCAGAATCTTCGATCCCTGCGTTACTGGCAACCGTTACTCTTACACCGCTTACGGATGTAACAATCAGCAGTATGATAGCCAAGCGGGACAAAGAGGCTATTCAACTATCTTTCACCGGTGAAATCTTGAAACCAACTCTTGCTGAGACACAGTTACAACTGGAAGCGTTTGGCACTCAGCTTTTGCGCACCAAAGGTATTGCCCTGGGCAACCGATCTCTGACCCCTAATAACAACAAATTCAGCATGGAGGCCACTCACAAACCATGATTGCCGCCATGCAACAACAAACCCGTCAGAAGCTCATCAAACTGGGGATCATACTCACCTGTTTTACGCTCCTGGCATCACTGCTGGGCGTTGTTATACGCTATAAAGAGATGCTTGCACGCACAATCACCAATCAGAAAACCATTTTTCAAAATGTAGGTAAAATGCGCCTTGCTGCAAATGATGCCGACAAAACAGTAGCTGAGTTCAAATCTCTTCTGCCTCCTGATTACGGGACCCGCTCTCCTGAATGGCTGATCTACAGCAGAATTGATGACTTGAAGTCACGGTTACAGGCAACAGAACTGACGGTGAAAGCTGTTGAAAACAGAGAAAACATGATAATTGTCGATTTTTCTGCCACTCTGCCATTACGGGATGCGGGGGCCTATGGCAGAATCATAAACCTGCTTGGCTACCAGGAAACGCTGGCTTTCCCGTTTGTCAGTGTTCGCAGTATCCAGGTTGACCAGTCCGGCAGCGAGACTTTGCAAGGTTTAAAGTTCGTCATTGAAGGGGTTGTGCAGACACCTGCTCCCCAGGGAGTCAGCCAATGACGATCAAATTTTCAAAAGAGGCAATCATTGCATTGTGCTGCACGATTACCGCCCTTGTTGTACCTGCACTCATCTTTTTGACGGTCAAGTTCCCGCTCAAGCAAACTCCGGATGAGCGTTCTTTGCTCACCTTTTCTCCAACGCCAATTACAGTCAACCCCAGAACCTGGCGGGAAACATCCGGCAACTGCCCGGTAACACCCAAACCCCTGACGATCGAGAGGCAGGCAATATCGGCATCCCTTGCAGATCAGACGCTCAGGCAATCAGGCGCAGACCCGGAACAACTGCCCCAACTGACGTTTATTCTGTACGAAGGGAACGCAAAAAAGGATACCGCCATCCTTGATGGACATCTGCTGCGGCAGGGAAACAGCCTTAAGGGGTGGCGCGTTATTAAAATCGAACAAAAGCGAGTACAGTTAGCAGGTAGGAAAGGAACTCAATGGCTCAGCATGGAATAATATATTCGGTTACACGGACAGCCCTGTTGCTTACTCTGGCACTGCTAGCCGGCTGCGCCTCCAGCAGCGTCAAACAGGCCACCTCTCCCCGTTCTGCACTTGACACATCCCTGTCAGCTCCTGCGGGGAAGCACGATCCGTTTGTTCAACAAAACATCAAGGAACTTCAGGGGCAACAACCACTACCCCCGATCAAGACACCTGATTATCAACCGGTAAGTGATGATGTCTCCCCTGCCAAAACCCGTCTGGTGAACATTCAGGCCCGCAACAGTGCCTTGGGAGATATCCTGCATGTGATTGCCGATGCTGCCGGACTGAACCTGATCATTAACGACGGCGTGCATCAGGACCGCCCTGTCACCCTGACGCTCAAGCGGGTGACGGCCGATGATGCACTGGCAACCCTGCTTAACTCGGCTGACTACTATTACACCATTAAAGACAACACTATCACGGTGGATGCAACCGGTACCAAGTCGTTTGAACTGGGACATCCTGCCATGGTGCAGGGTTTTAACGTAGAGGTCGGGGGCGATATCCTGGGCAGTGGTGCCGCATTATCCTCCGGTGGTGGTGGCGGAGGATCTTCCAACATCAAAGGGACCATCACCCAGACGACCAAAGGCGATACCAAGGCATTCGATTTCTGGGAGTCTCTGGAAAAGGCCCTGCAGGGAATGATTGCAAAATCAGAGACACAATCCGGCAAGGTGGAAACGGCCACTCTGACCAACAGGACCAATGCCGCCGGTGTCACCACAACATCCCAAACCAAAACGATTATTGAACAGCCACAAAAGCCCGTAATCGCATCCCCTGCACGTGAATCGTCCGCCAATGGTGAAGACTCGGGGCCTCGCCAACAGATTGTGGTAAACCGTCTGACCGGCACCATCATGGTCACTGCCACCCGCAAAAACCTGCAGCGGATTGAGACCTACCTTGATCTGCTGCGCAAGACCCTGAATCGTCAGGTGCTGGTCGAAGCCAGAATTATTGAGGTAAAGCTTAATGATTCATTAAAATTCGGGATAGACTGGGATTTTCTAGGCGACATCAAGTGGTTTAACACAGCAGGTGCGCCTCTCGGAGGTTTTGGTAACGTCAACACATCTCTGGACGCGTCCTTAAAAAACGGCACGTTCAGACTCGGTTACAAGGGTGGTAACACCAATACGCTGCTCACCGCCCTTAAGACACAGGGAGAGGTAAAAACCCTTTCAAATCCCAGGATCAACGTCATGAATGGCCAGACGGCGCTGTTAACCGTCGGACGCAACACCAACTATGTTGCAAAGGTAACCACCACTACCACTACCTCTGCCGGTAGTGCGCCAACCATCTCCTATTCGGTTGAAACCGGCAACGTGCTCTCTGGCATCATGTTAGGGCTGGCCCCCTTTATCAATAACCGGGGAGAGATCAGCATGACCATTTCGCCGATCATCTCAGATCTGGTCAAGCTGGAAGATAAAAACATCGGGAGCAATCCAGACAACCAGATCACTATTTCCATACCCACGGTGGACCTCCGTGAGCTTTCCACCACCATCAAGGTGAGAAACGGTGAGATGATTGTGATTGGCGGCCTGATTTCCAACAAGCAGGATCACAAGGATGAAAAGGTACCCCTTCTGGGTGAAATCCCCTGGCTTGGAGGCCTCTTCACCCGCAAGGACAATTCAGATACCCGCACTGAACTGGTTGTGGTGTTGCAACCGTACCTGATTAACAACGACTGACGGAGGTATCGTCAATGGCCGCACCTATCAAGATTGGTGAACTGCTCCTTTCACAGGGAGTCCTGACCCAGAAGCAACTCCAGATAGCCCTTGAACAACAGCAGGTTACCGGTGCTATTCTGGGCGATTTATTGATCAAGCTGGGGTTTATCACCGCCCCGGAGTTTGCACGTACCATTGCTGTTCAGAGTGGCCTTGAATATCTGGAACTATCTGAGTTTGAGCCGGAGGAGGATGCACTACGCCTGATCCCCAAGGAGACTGCAGAAAAAATCGGAGTGATCCCGCTTGCCTTAGTGGATGGCCACCTTACGATAGGTATCACCAACCCAAGCAACATCGTTGCAGTGGATACTGCAACCAAAGTTACCGGTAAATCCCCCAAGGTGTATCTGGTTGATAATGATCATTACCAATCAACCCTTGAAAAAGCATACTACTTCATTGCCCACCCGATTCAGAAACGGATGCAGGAGATCATTACCCAGTTGCGCCAGGCCACCGGTGTTATTCCCGGAGCAACGATCTCTGAACTGGTGGAATTGATCATGATGGATGGTATCCGCAAGCAGGCTACGGATATTCATATCTCCCCCACTGAAGATGTTACGAATATTTTTTATCGGATCGACGGGGTTCTGCAGCATGGCCACTGCATTCAAAAACAGGCCCATGCCGGCATTGTCTCAAGGATCAAAATACTGGGGCAGCTGGATATTGCGGAACAACGGCTTCCTCAGGACGGTTCCTTCTCTCACACCTTCCTCTCAAAAAACTTTGAAGTAAGGGTTTCAACGGTCCCTTCTATCTTTGGCGAAAATCTGGTTTTACGTCTTTTGGCTGGTGCTGGCCCACTGCTGCGTCTGGAAGCTCTGGGGGTGAACAGTGTAACCGTACAGCAGATACGGCGGCTGTTTAATAAATCCTACGGTATCATACTGATTGCCGGCCCTACCGGCAGCGGTAAGACCACCACGCTATATGCCGCGTTACGTGAGCTAAACCGCCTTGAACGCAACATCCTGACTGTAGAAGACCCGGTTGAATACCGCTTAAGCTTTGTTAAACAGACCCAGGTAAATGAAAAAGCAGGCTATGATTTTGCTTTGGCTGCCCGTAACTTCATGCGCCAGGATCCTGATGTCATGTTACTGGGTGAGATTCGGGATGAGGAAACTGCTCAGATGGCGGTACGGGCCGCCATCACCGGCCACCTGGTATTATCCACACTGCATACCAACGACGCAGCAACGGCAATCCCCCGTCTCTTGGACCTGAAGGTGGATACCTTTCTTCTCTCCTCAGCATTAGTGGCAGTAATTGCCCAACGCCTGGTGCGCAAAAACTGCAAATACTGCAGTGAAGAATACCCTCTTAACGATGAGGAGCTTCAGGTTTTCCGGCAGCACAAGCTTGATGTCACGAAAGGACGTCGCGGGGCAGGTTGTTCAAAATGCGGCAATAGCGGCTTCAGTGGCCGTATATCAATCTGCGAGGTATTGGTGGTAGACAGCAGGATTCGCCAGTTGATCTTTGAAGGTGCCTCCACCGGAGCGATCATGGAACTGGCCGTAGCTGAGGGGATGATCCCCCTGCAACAGGATGGCATTAACAAGGCGGCCGCCGGAGCAACCACACTGGCCGAAGTATTGCGAGTGGCAGGATGAAGCTGTTTACCTATCAGGTGGTTGATGCCTCTGGCAGCACCATCAAGAGCAGCATTGAGGCAGAATCGATTGATGAAGCGATGTCAAGTCTGGTCAGTCGCGGGCTCTATGTTCTTACCATCACGCAGTCCTCCAACTTTTCAGCCATGTTTGAAGGGCTGCTTGGCCGCAAGAAGGTCAAGCGTGCTGAAATAATTGATCTGGCCAACAATCTGTCGGTTATGGTCGGGGCAGGTCTGCCACTGTTAACCACCCTGGGAGATATTGGTGCGGCTGTCACCAACCCGCACCTGCAGACCGTTATAGCAGAAATCAAACAGAGCGTTGAACAGGGCACCAGCTTCTCTGATGCCCTGGAACCCCACACCAGAGTATTCCCTGATGTTTTCAGACGTCTGGTACGGGTCGGAGAAGAAACCGGTAGTTTCGAGAAAAGCCTTAGAGATGTGGCGGAACACCTTCAACGTATGGAAAACTTGTCTGGTTCAATAAAACGCGCTCTCATCTACCCAGCGTTTGCCATCTTCACCACACTTGGCGCGCTGGCCTTCTGGATGATTTACGTCCTTCCAAAGATTATCGATACCCTTAAAGGACTTGGCGTTAAGCTTCCTCTTCTTACCAGAATATTGATCGTTGCCAGCAGTCTTTCTCAACGTTTCTGGTACTTGGCAATCTTACTTCCTGTGCTGATTTTTATAGGCTTAAAGTTGGCAAAAAAGACTGAACGTGGACTCTACCTGGTTGACCTGCTCAAGCTGAATTTCCCGATCTATAAATTAATTGAATACAATCGGCTTTTGGCGCTGTTTGCCGAGCAGATGCGTATCCTGATTGTTGCCGGACTCACCGTAGACCGTACACTCAGTATTGTGTCAGATGTCATGGGCAACGAAGTATTCCGGCGCGCCATTACCACCATTCGGGATGAGATCACCTACGGCAGCACCATAGCAGAAGCGCTGAAACGCCAGAAGGTGTTCCCCACGCTGCTGGCACGCCTGGTCAGTGTTGGAGAAAGCAGCGGTACTCTTGATGACCAGTTCAGCTTTCTGGCACACCACTACCTTAAAAAGATGGACGATGTATCGGACAGGCTTGGCAAAATCATTGAACCGCTGGTTATCACCGTTGTTGGTGTGCTGTTTGCTGTTATTATCAGCGGTCTTTTATTACCAATTTACGACCTTGTTTCCAAGGTTGGTAAAGGATAACCATGAACGCTACCTACCTTAATTTTTTCGGCTTACATGATGACCCATTCCGGCTGACCCCGGATCCGGCCTACTACTACCCCTCCCACGAGCATGCCAATGCGCTGCTGTCACTGGACTATACTCTGAACAACCGCGAGGGGTTCTGCCTGTTGACCGGCGAACCGGGTACCGGCAAGACCACCCTGTTACGCATCTTTATCAACAAGTGGCAGGACCAGGCCGAAATTGCACTGATCATGACACCACGCCTGTCTCCAGAAGAATTTTTACAGGCAATACTGGATGACCTGGGGGTCATCTTTCCGCTCTCCGGCAACAAAAACGATATGATCAAGGAG
>DAIQQT010000083.1:0-8614 GCA_036786685.1 Trichlorobacter sp. | reverse complement strand
CTGTCCTTGACCCGCCAGCTGGTTTTGGGGTCCTTTTCCAGCTTCCTCAGTCTTTTCTTCTGTTGATCTTCAGACAGGTGCAGCCAGAATTTCAGGATCAGAGCACCTTCATTGCACAGCATGGTTTCAAAACGGATAATCCGGTCCAGCTGTTGGTCAAGCTCGGCATTTTTTGTCCGGTCATGGACGTTATCCACTAATGGTGCCGAGTACCAGGACCCTATAAAGATGCCGATCTTTCCCTTGGGAGGCAGATCCCGCCAATAACGCCACATGGGGGGGCGTTCCCGCTCTTCATCAGTCAGTTCCCGCTGGGCGTGGGATTCAATGTGGCGGGGGTCCATCCATTCGTGCAGCAGGTTCATGGTTTCGCCCTTGCCGGCGCAGTCCACACCGGCCAGCAGGATGACAACCGGGAATTTTGCGGATTGCAACAGGTCCAGCTGGGCATCCAACAGTGCTTCTCGCAGGATCGGCAATTCCTTCTTGTAGACCTCTTTGCTGATTTTATGGCCAAGCTCTGCTGATTCGAACATGTCTGGACCTCCTGATGCCTTGTCTTATGGCTGTATACCACACAATCTGCCAAGGGCAAGTCAGGCAGCTTTTTTCTTTGTTCTGCCTTGGCTTGATATGGTACTATTCAAAAACAATTCGCATCAAAACACAGGAGGAGACAGTGAAAGCAACTATCGTAACATTGATGATCGCTGCACTTGCCCTGGCAGGTTGTCAGGACAAACCAAAGACCGAAGCCCCCACCAATCAACAAGCCGCAGCAGCGCTGCCAGCGGGACATCCGCCGGTTGGAGGTATGCCGCCAGCTGCTGAAGGCAAGCCGGCTATGCCGAAGGATGCCACCCACGCTGGTGCTCAGGCTGACCCCCATGCAGGTTTGAAGCCGATGCCGGTACCGCAAGGGGTTCCTTCCAAGACCGGTAAGGTGCTGGAAATGTTGGATGGTGGCCAGTATATCTATCTGCAGGTTCAGCATGATGATGGCAAGAAGATCTGGGTTGCGGCGCTGCCGATGAAGGTCGCCAAGGGTGATAAGGTTAAGTACGCAGATGCACCTGCCCTGCCGAACTTCCCCAGCAAGGCTCTGAACCGTACCTTTGATCAGCTGGTGCTGACCCAGGCGGTAGAGGTGCTGAAGTAGATTTCAGGTGGTTAAAACTGAAAAGGGCGGCTGAACAAAAGGTTCAGTCGCTCTTTTTTATGGCTTCAGACGTTGCAGCGCCTCGGCAGCCTGTCTGTTCCGAGGGACCAGTCTTAGTGCCTGCTGATAGCAGTCCGCAGCCTTGCGCCGCTGGTCTGTCTGTTCAAGCAGCTCTCCCAGCAAAAGCCAGCCCCAGGGGTGATCAGGTTCCTTTGAGGTTATCAGGCGATACTGTTCCGCAGCCCGTTGCAGGTTTCCTTCAGCCGCATAGGCATCACCGGTTTGCATAGCGGTAACAGCGCTGTAGCCCTGCTTGTCCTGCACAGCCAGTAATTGCTTGATGCTGCAGCTGCGGCGGTAACGCGACGCGCGGGAAAGCAGTTGCTTCACCTGAAGCTGGCCATCGCGTACTGCCAGCAGCGCCTCGTCGTTGCTGGTCTAAAACAGATCCTGCTGCAGTATCCCCTTGCTGACCGCCGTGTTAAATAAGGCCGTGCCTGGATAATAGGCCAGCGGCGCTACCTGCAGATCATCCGGTTGTATCTGCTTGATCAGATTAATGGTCTGTTTACGATCCTCGTCACGCTCTTCCGGGATGCCGGTTATCAGGTAGACGGAAAGCTGCATGCCTGCCTGTCTGATCAGGTTGGCGGCTGTACGGATCTGTTCAGGTCTGATTTGTTTGCCCAGTAGCTTTAAAATGTCCGGAGAACCTGACTCTACTCCCAGTTGTACGCATTCACAGCCGGCCCGACGCATCCATTCAAGAGTTTCCTGATCAATCGCCTCAACCCGTGACTGGCAGTTCCAGAAAATGTTGATCCGTTTTTCGATCAGCTCCTGGCAGAGCGCAACGGTTCTACGCCGGTCTGCGGTAAAGGTGTCGTCGCGTAGTGAAAGGTAGGTCAGTCCATACTGTTCACGGATAAAGAGCATCTCCTTGGCTACAGACTGTGCTGACCTGTAGCGGACCCGGCGGCCCCAGAAGGAGGGGGAGGCACAGAAGTTACAGGCTGCAGGGCAGCCCCGGGAGCTGCTGAGAAACTCCGCCTGCAGGGGGATGTTGAGGTTGATCGCTTCATGCAGCCAGGCTGTGGGAAACGGCAGGCTGTCAAGGTCAGGCCAGGAGTGGCGTTGTGCTGTACGCAGGATGCCGTTGTTGGTGCGGATTACCAGCCCTGGAATCTCTGACAGCGACTTGCCTGTCTGCAAGGCGTCCAGCAGATCCAGCAGGGTCTGTTCTGCCTCACCAACGGCAATCAGATCTGCCTCTGGATGTTGCTGCAGGATCAGTTCTGCCTGATGGGTGGCATGACCTCCCCCCAGCAAAATCATGCAGTCTGGTAAGGTTTGTCTGATCAGCCGTGCCAGCTCCAGCGTTGCATGGCGATTGTGGGTCCATTGAGAAAGGCCGACAACGGTTGGCTGTATCTGCAATAGCAGATCAATGACCTGACGATGGGGCATGTTGCTGAAGTTTGCCAGAGTTGCCGGGATCTCTCTGGAGCGTAACAGGGCATGTAGCGAGCAGAGGCCGATCGGCAACAGGCTTTCAAATTCGTCAGGTCTGCTGGTGTGTGCGGATCTGGTTGTGTAGGCAAGCAATGTGTGCATTAACGTTCAGTTTGTTCCGTGGGCAAAAAAAACGGGCTCAGTGTCTGAGCCCGTACAAGTGTGGCAGGGGTGATGGTGTTTATTTGGTGATTGTCTCCGGCAGATTCAGGCCAAGGTGGTCATTGGCAAGTGCATCGGACTCTTTCTCTTCTTCTATGCCGAACATCAATTCACTGATATCAAGGGTGTCAGGATTGACGCTGCCGATCCGGCGGGCACCCAAGTAGCGTGACAGGTAGTAGGGGGTGTCCATAGAGGAGATAACGACCCGGTGTTCTGCAGAGGACGCATGGATCATCTTGCGGTTACCCAGGTAAATACCAACGTGGGATGCAAATGGTGCGTAGGTACGGAAGAAAACCAGATCGCCACGACGCAGGTCGCCACGGGGGACTTCGTTTCCAATTCTGAACTGCTCACGGGCAGTGCGGGGCAGACTTACTTTTTGCTCACGAAAGACTTGTTGGGTGAAACTTGAGCAGTCAAGGGCATGGCGGCTGTTGCCACCAAAGCGATAACGGGCCCCCAGGAAGCTGTACGCTGATTTTTGCAGGGTGGAAAAGCCGGTGGAATGCTCTTCAAGATTTTTAGCAAGGTCAACCGGGGTGTCAGCATCAATGTCAGACAGCTCTGAAAGGGTGCTGCTCATTTCCTGCTCGTTCAGCAGGTCAGTATTTACCAGTTCAAGTCGTTTGCTGCGTTTTTGTCTGGCGGCAGCAAGATCGCAGGTAGCGGGGGTGTCTGCCAGGGCCAGTATCTGTCCTGGTTTTACCTTGTTTGCCTTCAGCCGGTTGATACGACGAAGGTCTGACATTTTTTTGCCGGTTTTTTTAGCAATCTTGGGAAGTGTGTCCCCTTTTGCAACAGTATAGGTGCTGCAGTTTTCAATTAACGGTTGTTGTGCTGCTGCCCTCGAGGGGATGATCAGGGTAGTCCCTTTAGTGATACGGGTACTACTCAGGTTGTTGGCGGCCTTTAGCTCTTCAACCGAGACACGGTATTTACGGGCAATGCTGGGAAGTGTCTCTTTTGTGCGAACCTGGTGGGTCTTGGAGGCGATGGCCGACAGGGGAAGGGCAAGCAGTAGCAGGCAAATAGCTGGTATAAGGCGTAAGTGGTGCGTCATGTGTCCTCCTTCCTGAAGATTTTTTAGAAACAAGTTTTTGCTGTATATAACAAATAGGTTTTTTTGTCAAGTTTTGGTCGCTTTTGCTGATATGCATTAAACGTGCCGTTATTTGCTTTTGATTGTTTGGGGCCCCCGTACGGTGACCCGTATGCTGGTCGGTTCGATGCCCACCACGGTCATGCCGGGCGGAACGCGAACGTGGGAGAGGGATACCCGCAGGGTGTTGTGGCCTTCCTGGACAGCCCCTAGGTCCAGATCCGCAGTCAGGTCAAGCTGGCGGGGGGACGGTGTTAGTCCGGAGTTTGAACGCAGGCGCACGGTGACCTCTTCCGGGGAGACCCGTAGCAGGGTCATGCCGTTGGGTAGACCGTGGAAAGTGAGTGGCACCGGGACGATGGCAACTTCTCCCTGTCGTGCTGAGAGTAAGAGCCAGATAACAGCAACTCCCAGCAGTATTGCTGATTTTGGCAGCAGGTCGCTGAAGATGCGCCTTGCCAGGGTGCGTTGCTGCTGCTGGTCTATGGGGGTGAACAGCGCTTCCAGCTTGCGTTTGAGGTGCTCGGCGGTTTGGAAGGCCGTCAGCTCGCCTCTTTCCGCCAGAGACACCTCGCCCCGTTCTTCTGACACTACCAGGACTACGGCATCGGTCCGTTCAGTCAGGCCGAGGGCTGCCCGGTGGCGGGTACCGTACTGCTGGGGGAGGTGCTGCGCATCGGATAGCGGCAGCAGGCAGGCAGCCTGTACGATCCGTTCATCGCGGATCAACACTGCCCCGTCATGCAGCGGTGTGCCGTCCTGAAAGATGCTGCTTAACAGTGGTGCTGAAACCAGCGCCTCAAGCTGTGTGCCGTTACTTAGCTGGTCATCCAGCTGGTCGTTGCGCTGGAATACCATGATGGCGCCGCAGCGGTTTTTTGCGAGGGCAAAGGCTGCATCTGCTATGGTGTTGGGGCCGGAACAGTGCTGTTTGCTGTCGCCGCCCACCAGCTCCCTGAGCTTGCTGAAGCGGTAGAGGGTCTGGCGGATCTCGTTCTGAAATATAACGACGATCACCACGATGATAACGGTGCCCAGTTGCTGCAGGACCCAGCTTGTCATATGCAGACCGGTCTGGCGGGTGACAAAATAGATGGCCGTAATGGTGCCAAGACCTGCCATGACCTGTATGGCGCGACTCTTCCGGAACCATGAATAGAGCTGATAAATCAGGATACTCATGATCAGTATATCGAGGATGTCCTGAACTCTGAACTGGGGCATGATTGATCGATTCTCCTGCGGCAACAGTGGTGTTTTGGGGTGTTTCTGCTGGCATGGAGCGGTAAAGTATGCTAGATGATAAGGCCTTGTCTTATATCATCAAACATTCGCTGAAGGGTACAAAAAAACCATGTTCAGGCTATCGCAAAAAGGGGAGCAGATCCAGCAGATGTTCGATGCCATTGCTCCCCGCTATGACTTCCTCAACCATCTGCTCAGTTTCGGGATCGATAAACGTTGGCGTCGGACCGCTGTAAGGCTGATCAAGGCTCCGGAAGGGGGCAGGGTGCTGGATGTCGCCACTGGAACCGGTGATGTGGCACTTGAGATTGCCCGGGTGACACCTGCTTCGCTCAAGATTACCGGAGCGGATTTCAGCCCTGAAATGGTTGCCCTGGGCCAGGCCAAGATTGCAGCTTCACCCTATGCCGACCGGATTGATTTCAAGGTAGCCCCCTGCGAAGATCTGCCCTTTGGGGCTGGCACCTTTGACTCGGTTACCATCGCCTTTGGTATCCGCAATGTCGTAGATCGTCGCCTTGGTCTGGCGGAACTCTGGCGGGTGATCAAACCCGGTGGCCGTTTGGTCATCCTTGAATTTTCCACTCCCCGCTCAGCACTGTTCAGATGGGGGTATCATTTTTATTTCAAGCGGATCCTGCCATTTATCGGAGGATTGTTCTCAAGTTACAACGCCTACAAGTATCTGCCGGACTCGGTTATGGAATTTCCCTCCAGCGAGGAATTTTGCGCCACCATGACTGACATCGGATTCAAATCAGTGCGTTGTCAGCCGCTTACCTTTGGTATTGCATCCATCTATACCGGGAGTAAAGAGTAATGCAGGCTGCCGATCTTCACCAGCTGCAGCAGTGGTTTGATCGCTATGTGGCCAGCTTTGAGGATCTGGACCCTGAAGGTCTGCGGAATATCCGTCTCAAGCAGGACCATACCCGGCAGGTGGTGTCCTGCATGGAGGCCTTGGCTACCGGTGAAGGGCTGGATGAAGCGGGTACGCTGCTGGCAACGGCAGTGGCCCTGTTGCATGATGTCGGGCGTTTCCCCCAGTACCGGCGTTGGCGTACCTTTCGTGACAGTGAGTCCGACAACCATGCCCGGCTGTCTCTTGAAGTGATGCGCAGTGAAGCCCTGCTGGACCATCTGCCCGCCGAAGAACGTTTGTTAATTGAAGAGGCGGTCCGCTTTCACAACCTGCTGGAACTGCCGGATCAGATCAGCTCGCCCACTGACCGGTTCATCCGTCTGATCCGTGACGCTGACAAGCTTGATATCTGGCGGGTTTTTCTTGAGTACTGCCAGCTGCCTGAAAAAGAACGTGCTTCGGCAGTGGGGCTTGGTTTTCCTGATCTGCCGGAGGTTACCCCGACCTGTCTTGCCGCCTTGGCAGAGGGCAGGATTGTCAAGCTGGATCAGGCCAGGATGTTGAATGACTTTAAATTGCTCCAGATCTCCTGGGTCTATGATCTTAATTATGCCACCACCAGGCGGCTGCTGCTTGAACGGGGGTACCTGCCGAAGCTGGCTGCAACGCTGCCGGACACCCCGCCGGTACAGCAGGCGGTCGCTCGGGCCCTAACATCGCTGACGGTCCACTCCGGTCAGGCGTAACTGACAAGGTCTGTCACCTATGGTCCGGAATCTCTCAGCCTTAATCCTTCCTGTAACGGTCCTGCTGGTCTCCTGGTGGTTTCTTCTCCGTGTTCCAACGCTCTCAACAACCCACCAGGAACTGCTGCTCATGGCCCCCTACCTGCTGGCAATGGTAGCGGTTGCCTCTGCCTATCATTTCAAGCGGGGACGCACCTGTCTGGTGCTGTTGCTGTCAACAACTGCCTACTACTGTGCATCGCGCTATGGCTCCCCAGGTATGGAAACTCCCGAGTCGGTCCTGGTTCATCATGCCTTTGCTGTCCTGCTGCCGTTTAATCTGCTGATCATTTCCCTGATGAGCGAAAAGGGGATCATCGGCAGTGCCGGTAGAATGAGGATGGCCTTTGTGCTGTTCCAGCTGCTGATATTCTGGATTACTCTCCAGCAGAGCAGCCAGACCCTCTGGGCAGTGTTGACCCGGCCGATAGTTCAGTCCCGGCTGTTTGAGCTGCATCATCTGCCTCAGATCAGTCTGTTGCTGCTGCTGCTGGCTGCGGGAATAATTGCCAGGCGTACCTGGCAGCGCCAGTCCCCCCTTGATGGCGCCTTTTTTGGAACGGCGATCGCCTTTGGTCTGTTGCTGGCAAAGCCCGACACCCCCTATATCGCCCCGGTGTTCAACAGTGCCATTGGCCTGATCTTTATCCTCGCTATTATTCAGGATTCCCATAACATGGCCTTCCGTGATGATATGACCGGCCTGCCGTCGCGGCGGGCCCTGAATGAACTGCTGCGTGGCCTGGGAAGCCGCTATGCCATAGCCATGGTGGATGTTGATCATTTCAAACGCTTTAACGATACCTACGGCCATGATGTGGGGGATCAGGTGCTTAAGGTGGTTGCAAGCCGTTTGATGGCGGTCTCCGGCGGGGGGCGGCCTTTCAGGTATGGAGGTGAGGAGTTTACGGTTATCTTCCCCGGTAAAACAGCCAAAGATGCGGCACCCCATCTTGAAAAGCTGCGTAAGGCGATTGAAGAGTATAAAATGGCCCTGCGTTCTGATGAGCGTCCCAAGGACGATGTCAAGGGCCAGGTAGGCCGCACCAAGCAGTATGGCGGAAGGGATGTATCAGTTACCGTAAGTATTGGTGTGGCTGAGTCCGGGGGGCGTTATGCCTCTGCCGAAGAGGTGATCAAGGCTTCGGACACCGCCTTGTATCGTGCCAAGAATGGTGGCCGTAATCAGGTTTGTCTGGCAGGGCAACGGTAGCCGTGTCTGTCTGTAGAGAAGGAGGAGGAATGCCAGTTAGTACGAGTTGTCAACTGCCGGTAGAGAAGTTGCGCTGGACCTGCGACCCGGAGCAGTTCGATTTTACCACCACCGCTGATCTGCCGGATCTGGTGGATGCGGTGGGGCAGGAACGTGCCCTGCGTTCCATAGAATTTGGCCTGGGGGTCAGGGAGACCGGCTTTAACCTCTATATCTCCGGTCAGACCGGTACCGGGCGCACCTCCACCATTCGTAACCTGTTGCGTCAGCGGGCCAAGGATGAACCGACCCCTGATGACTGGGTTTATGTCTATAACTTCAAGGATGCGGATAATCCGATCTCGCTATCGCTTCCGGCTGGTCGCGGCAGTGAGCTGACCGCTGATATGAAGGAACTGGTGGAGGCCTTCAAGAAGGATATCCCCAAGGCCCTGGAAAGCAAGGAGTACGAGTCCCGCCGGACCGAGGTGCTGGAACAGTATCAGACCCAGAGCAATGAGCTGTTTGAGACCCTTGAGACAGAATCCGAAAAGCACGGTTTTGTGCTGCAGCGGACCGTCTCCGGGTTGGT
>DAIQQT010000082.1:0-8683 GCA_036786685.1 Trichlorobacter sp. | reverse complement strand
GCTGTAATGCACTTTCAACCAATTATCTGAATATTGTCGAGCCAGGCGGTTGGCGCCTGATTAAAATTTCCGACGGGCGTGCATTAACCGTCCCGCTTAATAATCCTTTCATGGACGGCGATTGTATCTGTGTGGTTGATGAATATACCGTAACGGTTGATCGTCTCAACAAACCGTAGTTTTTTGAAGTCCGCCCTGGTCTCCCCCCCGTCTCATCCTGTCGCACTATGAGACAGATAGCGATTGCATCTGTCTCATAGTGTTCCTGTAACCCCCTCAAAACCATCTGATTCTAAAAGGTTGCCTGTTGTTATGGTGGGCTGTTTCTGTCGGCATGATCTTTGCTCTCCAGTAGATTAGTCAAGTTCTATACTACTGAAACTGTTGAAAAATAATAATTTCTTAATGTCTGTTGATGGACTACCTGAACCGGATCGTTATCACTCAGATCAATGAAAGGAATACGAATCATGAAGACCCTGACCACAACCGTAACTGGCGTGCTTATGGCCGCGCTGCTTGCTGTGTCGGTCCCGGCAGGGGCCCAAACGCAACAGCGGCATCAGGTGCAATTAAACCCGGCGGTAAACAGCAAGGTGCCGCAGGCGCAGAAGGCTACCGTGCAGAAACGTGAACAGGCACGCCAGCAGCGTGACAAGAAGTTGAAGGTGCGGGCAGCCAACGTGCAGTCAAGAGGCGGCCAGACCTCACTCCAGAAACCTGCACATCGCTAGCGGAACAGACTGTTTGCAACAGATGATAATGGAATCAAACAGGATAGTAATAGTCAACTGGAGGAGCGTATGAACAAGCGAACATTACGAAGTCGAATGACAGCCCTGCTGTCCGGCTTGGCCCTGTTGATCGGGCTGGGTACGGCGCAGGCCTATCTGAGCCCGGATTATTCAAATCCGGCTTATGCACCGGGAGGGGCAACGCCCTTTGTGATCGGGCCGGGAGATACTCCGGATTATCTGACTACACCCAACTGGGCCTACACCCCCCCAATCCGCAAGTTTGTGGACACCCTGCCGGGTCTGGGGGCTGGAAGCGCCAACAACCTGGGACAGTATATCCCGGTTGCGGTGCCGGACATCGTGACCTATCCCGGTTCCGACTACTATGAGATTGAACTGCGTGAGTTTTCAGAGAAGATGCATTCCGACCTGCCACCTACCAAAATGCGGGCTTACCGTCAGGTAAACGCCGGTACGGTGACGACAGCTTGCAGCGACCCGTCATTAACCGGCCAGTCTTTGCCGGCCTGTACCGAGGCCAACAATACTGCGCCGGTTGAAGCAAACCCGCGCCAGTTCGGGCCACTGATCATTGCCCAGAAAGACCGGCCGGTACGGATCAAGTTCATCAACAGCCTGCCAACCGGTAGCGGTGGCGATCTGTTCATTCCGGTTGACCAGACCATCATGGGGGCAGGCCCCTTCCAGATTGACTATGACCCGGTTACCAAACAGCCAACCCCGACGACCTCCGGTACCTTTACCCAGAACCGTGCAGAACTGCACCTGCATGGCGGCCGTACCCCCTGGATCAGTGACGGCACCCCCCACCAGTGGATTACACCTTCGGGGGAGGTAACCAGCTATCCCACCGGTGTCAGTATGACCAATGTGCCGGATATGCCAGACCCGGGGCCCGGTGCCCAGACCTACTACTATACCAACCAGCAAAGCTCCCGTCTGATGTTCTACCATGACCACAGCTGGGGGATCACCCGTCTTAACGTCTATGTGGGCGGCGCTGCCGGTTATGTTATCCGTGATGCCGTAGAACAGCAGCTGATTGCCGATGGCAAGATCCCTGCTGCAGAAATCCCGTTGATCATCCAGGACAAGACCTTTGTGGATGGCAATCCAAGCTCACCGACCTATATACTTAAGACCGATCCCACCTGGAAATGGGGCACCGGCTCTGTTGGCAGTAACGGCTTCCGTACCCCCCAAAGCGGTGATCTGTGGTGGCCCCATATCTACATGCCGGCCCAGAACCCCTTTGATATCACCGGTATCGCTCCGATGGGACGGTGGGCCTATGGCCCCTATTTCTGGCCTGCTACCGGCAACCCGTACCAACCGATTACCAACCCTTACTACAGCCCGGACTGCGTGCCTGGCGGTGACCCGGCAACAACCCCCGGACTTTTGGGTGGACCCTATGGCGATTTCTGCCAGCCACCGGAAATCCCTGCCACCCCCAACCCTTCATGGGGTGCAGAAGCCTTTATGGATACCCCGACCATCAACGGTACCGCCTATCCGGTGCTGACGGTTGAACCGAAAGCCTACCGCTTCCGTATTCTGAACGGGGCCCATGACCGTTTTGTAAACCTGCAGCTGTATAAAGCAGATCCGGCCCCGGCGCCTCTGGATTATAGCGGTGAATTTCCCCCCTCCTGCACAAGCTATACTGCCCCAGGTTATGGCGGGTTCAGTGGTGTATGTGCCAGCAACACTGAAGTCAAGATGGTGCCTGCGGTGCCCGGTGGTATCGGCAAACCGGCCACCTGGCCGGAAGACGGCCGCCCCGGTGGCGTGCCTGACTGGAACACCGCCGGTCCCAACTGGATCATGATCGGTAGCGAAGGCGGTTTCCTGCCCAAGCCGGTGGTTATCCCCAACCAGCCGGTTAACTGGAATGCCGATGTGACCACCTTTAACGCCGGTAACGTCAACACCGGCTCACTGATCCTTGCCCCGGCAGAGCGGGCAGATGTTATTGTTGATTTTTCAGGTATCCCTTCAGGTACCACACTGATCCTGTATAACGATGCACCGGCACCCTGGCCGGCCCTTGACCCCCACTATGATTACTATACCGGCGCCCCGGACAACCGTGCCATGGGTGGTGCTGATACCACGCCGATCGGTTTTGGTCCCAACACCCGTACCCTGATGCAGATCAAGGTGCAGGGCTCCATCGATACCAGTTTTAGTCTGTCAGCACTGAACGCCGCCTTTACACCGGCTGATCCCGCGCTTGGCGTGTTTCGCCAGTCGCAGGAATCGCTGGTTGTGGGACAGGGTAACATGAACCCCACCGGTGATCCTGCCTACTACGAGGCCTTTGCCTTTGACGGCTTTGCCTATGACGCGCTGAATACCATTTATGGCACTACCTTTGCCACCACCTTCCCCAACTGGGGGGTGTCGCGGATCAATGACAAACAGATCAGCTTCAAGACCATCAACCCTGACGGCAGCGTTAACCCTACGGTTCAGACCGTCACCATGAAGGCTAAAGCCATTCAGGACGAACAGGGTGAAACCTTTGACGACTATGGCAGGATGCGGGCCGCCCTGGGCCTGACCCTGTCCGAACCCGGCGCCGGCAAGGTGAACTTCATTGTCCAGACCTACAGCGACCCCTCAACAGAGGTGCTGGCCGAAGAAGGTATTCAGGTCTGGAAGATTACCCACAACGGTGTGGATACCCACCCGATTCACTTCCACCTGTTTGATGTGCAGATCCTGAACCGGGTAGGTTGGGATGGCTTCATCCGTCTGCCCGACCCCACCGAGCTGGGCTGGAAAGAAACCATCAGGGTCAGCCCGCTTGAAGACACCATTGTTGCTGTACGGCCGGTCAAGCCGATGCTGCCGTTCGGCATTCCAAACAGTGTGCGCCCCCTGAACCCGGCAACTCCGCTGGGGGATGCAACTGAACTTTCCATGGTGGATCCGACCACCGGCCAGGCCTGGGCAACCCCCAACGTCAACCGGATTATCAACCTGGGGTGGGAATATGTCTGGCACTGCCACATCCTGAGCCATGAAGAAAACGACATGATGCGGCCGATCTCCTACAACCCTGGGGTCACCATACCTGACCCGCCCACCGGTCTGGCAACCAACGCCTCATTCAGTAATGGTAATGTCACCCTGACCTGGGTAGATCCGACTCCGAAGGCTGCCCCGGCAACCCTGGGCAATCCCAAGAACGAGATCAACTTCATTATTGAACGCTGTTCAGGTCTTGACTGCAGCAACTTTGTACCGGTCGGCACGGCCCTGGCCAATGCCACCAGCTATAGCGAAACCGCCCTGTCAAGTGACCGCTACAGCTATGTGGTCAAGGCCTACAACGCTGCCGGCGCCTCTGCTGCATCAAACATTGTCAGAACCCAGAGTGATTCCATCATTGACGGTGTCTGCGGCAGTGCCAACGGCCAGAACTTCTCGGCTATTCCGACCGCAGGGCTGTGTGCTTCCGGTGCTGCCTCGGCAGTCATCAACACCAACGGCGTGCTTACCTGGACCTGTAGCGGCATCAACTCGGCAGTCGATGCCAACTGCTCTGCTGCCATTCCAACCTATGCCGTTACCTTTAGCGCCGGACCCAACGGCGCACTGTCGGGCGACACCATTCAGACCGTTACCTACAACCTGAGCACTACCACCGTAACGGCCGTGCCAAACGTCGGCTATCACTTTGTCAACTGGACTGAAGGCGGCACTCCGGTCAGTACAAACCCGGAACTGATGGTAACCAACATTGTTGCCCCCCACAGTTATCTGGCCAACTTTGCCATTAATACCTACATCCTTAACTTCATGGCAGGTGCCGGTGGTACCGTTACCGGGACAACGCCGCAGACCCTGAACTACTTTGCCAACGCCACCACGGTCACGGCAGTGCCTGACGCCGGCTACCGCTTTGTCAACTGGACCGACAGTATCGGTAACGTGGTCAGCACGACTGCTGCTCTGACGGTTAACAACGTAGCGGTTGCCAACACCTACACGGCAAACTTTATTGCAACCTACACCGTCACCCTGGATCGTTGCGTTACCGGGCCGACCCTGGTTGATGTAGGTGCACAACCAACCTACAGCTTTGGCGAAACCGGCTTTGATGTTGCCGGTGTGCAGGTCAACGGTACGCCGGTTACCCTGATCAATGGCTCATACCTCTTCCCCGCCGGTATTGCTGCTGATCAGATCATTACGGCCAGCTACACCCTGAACCCGGCTGCTACGCCTAACTACCTGAAGCTCAGTACACAACCGGCTGATGCAACCGGCTACACCACACTGCAGGCAGCCTATGACGCTGCTGCAAACGGCAATGCCATCCAGATGAAGGCAGTGAACATTGTATCCGGCGCATTAACAACCAACCGCAACATCACGGTCACCCTGCAAGGCGGTTATAACAACGTCTACAGCGCCAACTGCGGCATAACCAGCGCTCAGGGCGGGTTGACCATTGCAAGTGGCACGGTCATTGCCGACAACCTGGTCATCAGGTAGGACTGACCCCGGCAGGGTCGCAGCACAGGGCTCTGCCGGAGTTTTTGTGAAAGTTGTAAGGTCTTTGTAAGGTGTTATGATGTACATGACATACCAGCAAGTTAGCTGTTAAAGCGGGGTGATGGAAAAATTAAATTTGTAGGACTTGACATTTACTGTATACGCGGTATAAGTTTACCGTTAATTCAGTATGATTGTGCAAGTATCTAAAAATAGTGGGCATTAAGTTAACTGAAAGGAGATTGTGAAAATGAAAAAGACTAAGTCAATGGTAATGGGTGCAGCAATACTGGCAGCTTTGACGCTGCCGATGACGGCAATGGCAGAGAACAAGTTGGTGGTGCAGAACGGGTCGTCAGTTGATAAGTTTGCAGTGACGGATGCAGGGTATACAGCAATTGGGCATAATGCACCTACGTCTGCATTACATGTAGTTGGACCTGCCGCACGTGATGCACAAATTATGCTGCAGCATAAACCTGCAACAGGCACTGTAAATGGCGGCGGGGGACTAATATTGTATTATAATAACAACACTTCTCTTCCGTCTTCTGGTGATCGTCTCGGTTATATTTATTTTGGCTCATATGATGGTGCAAACCAGAGGAATGCTGCAGGGATTAAGTCTGTAGCAGATGGTGCTTGGACAACAGGCGTTGCGACACCAACAGCTTTTGTTCTGGAGACAACACCGGCTGGAAGCTTAACAAGAACTGAGCGTTTGCGTATTAATAATGCAGGAAATGTTGGTATTGGTACTACTACGCCAACCTCAAAATTGCAAGTTGTGGGGCTGCCAGTATATGCAGATAATGCTGCTGCTTTAGCTGGCAATTTGACCGCTGGTGCATTTTATAGAACAAGCACAGGACAATTGATGGTAGTTTATTGATCTTCAGTTCTTTAAAATATTCGGATTCAATAAAAAACCTAAAAATCTTAACTAAATAGATTTTTAGGTTTTTTATTATAATAAGTAGAGGTTCAGTCTGGATGTCATCAAGATATTTTCAGTTTAATATTAATGCTGCTAACTCTTTTGAAGACTTGGTTGCATACGAAAATGAAGAGTTTATTTACTGCGTTTATGTAACTCTTCTGGCTAGAAGACCTGATATACGTGGTTTTATATATTATCTTAATAGGCTTAAAAAGGGCGTAGAAAAAGCTGAAATAATTTACCAAGTATATAGTAGTAAGGAGGCTCGCAAAAATAGTGTGTCTGTTCTGGGTCTGGATACCGAAATGAGAAAATTGTGTTTTTTAAGATTGCCATTATTAGGAGCGTTGTTAAAAAAAACACACACAAATCTAGTTAAAGAACCAGAAAAACTGAGTCGTTTGCAGGCTGTTATTATTAATTTTACTGGCGACAGAGGCAATTGGGGCTGTCAAGCAACTAGCTGGGAACTACTTAAGTTCATTCGTCAAGCTTTTGGAGATCGTTTAACGGTACCTTATGATTTTGTGCCTCTTTTCCCAAGGTGCCGAGTTGATTTTGATCTTGATGCTAGTTTTGGTGTTGCAGTTGAGTCTGCTCTTGCTGCCGTCAATCCTACCGAAGCTCAGTTACAGTTATTGCTGGATATCGCAGAACAAAGGTACGGTCATTATTTAGATAAAATACGTAATGCTGATATTGTATTTTTTCAGGCTGAAGGCACACTAACTGGCAGTGATATGCTGCATGGCTGGCGTTTGTTATTGTTGCCCTATATTGCGAAAAAAGTTTTCGTGAAAACAGTTGTGTCTTTAAATCAAACCATTTTTTGGAAAAAGCCTGTCATTGATGACTTTGTTTTAAATGTACTAAGAAGCTTTGATTTGGTAGCTGTTAGGGAGCCAACTTCACTGGCATATCTTCGTTCTGTTGGTTGTTTAGGTGCCTGTCTAATACCCGATGCTGCTTTTCTGGCACCAGCTGTTTTAAGTGGTAATGGTTTGCCGTCGCTTGATAAAAATCAACATTATTTTGCCGTAACTGGTTCTGCTGTACTTCAATATTTCACAATAGAAGCAATGCTTTTGTTAGTTGAAGAAATTAAAACGCGTTATAATTTAGTACCTGTATTTGTTTGCTCTGCAGGTTTTGATTTGCAGTTGCTTGCTCATGCTAAAACACGTTGGGGTAATGAAGTGTTGTCTGTTGCTCCTTCTTCAAACTACCGTGCTGTAGCTGCGATCATACAACAATGTGATTTTTTGTTAGGTGGTCGTTATCATATGGCCATTCTGTCCGCAACGGTAAGAACTCCGCTTGTTCTTCTCCCTTCAAATACGCCAAAAAATGAAGGTTTATTAGTTTTGCTTGATTATCCTCTCGATGTTCGCCAGGTGGATGATCTTGGTGGGATAATGGAAGATGTACAAGCCATCATGACTTCCCCTGATTTTTTTAAATGTGCACTTGATAGAGGTCTTAAGAATGTTTCTGAGCTCATAAATTCAGGTAAACAACTTGTTCTAAATGTCTGCGATAAAGCGTGTTCAATTTCGGATAAACAAAAAGATGATAGTAAGCAATTGCGGTTAACGTCTCTCTCTGCCCGCGCTTTTGTTGATGATGCGACAATGGAGTTTTATAGAAATCGTATTGTAGAACAAGAAAAGGGTTATGATTATCCAGAAGGTTTGGCCGCTGCATTCCCGCCTAGCCCACCGCTTCTGAATATTGTTTTGCCAATTATTGTTAATTTACGTAGAGGTATTGAGGTTGAAGAGAGCATGATCTTATTACGTCATGCGGTTGAAGGAAATATTGATGAGATATGCAAACAGTTAGATACGCGTTGGCTTGTCTCAATATGTGATACTTATGCGGAGTTTGGTGGCCCAATCGAACGTCGCAACGCTTTCTTTGTTTCTATGCTTGCGATTTTGGAAAAAACATCCCAGACGTATGCTTTTTGGAGGTTGGGGTATCCTCAGTCGCTCGACACCTCACAGCCACTCGAGCATCGTAAGGTACCTTTATGGGACGGTATGGATAGCTTTCATTTGGTGCATGGTGATGTGACGATCAATATGTTCAGGCGGCTTGAAAGCTTGTTAATAGAAACGCCTTGTATAGAGCAAATATACAGACGTGTAAAAGAAGCCATTAAAAATAATGAGACGATTCTTGGTACACTTAATAAACACCATAAGCATGTTTTTGAAACGGATTATTCTTGGATATTAGATGATGAATATGCAGAACTTAGGAAATCTGGTGAAATCCCTTTGTCTAAATACCAACAATTTGAAAAAAGATGAATTTAATTTAGTTGTATATAATTAGGAGTGTGTAAAATGGTTATAATGGATAATCCTAATGTTATTTTTATACATATCCCAAAGACGGCCGGTACAAGTATTCAATATTTAGAGTCTTTCGTCTTTTAGTTGAAGCGCCTTGGGTTGAGCAGCCCGCAGTG
>DAIQQT010000081.1:0-8794 GCA_036786685.1 Trichlorobacter sp. | reverse complement strand
GCTGCCACCAGCGGCATTGACTTTCTGATGATCTATCTGGGACCCTCTCTGGTCGCCTTTTCATGGTTTTTCATCCTGCGGCGGATCATCAGGATCAGTAAGGAAAACAACGTCTCATCCATTGCAGATTTCATCAGCCTTCGTTACGGAAGTTCGCAGCTGCTTGGTTCGCTGATCACCCTGATCGCGGTACTTGGCATCATGCCGTACATTGCCCTGCAGATCAAAGCAGTAGTCACCTCATTCGCCCTGGTCAGCGGCGTTACCGACCGTTTCATTCCATTGCCGGGATCTGACGCGGCGGTCTCACTCCCCACCGGACTGACGCTGGCCTGCATCCTTTCCATCTTCGGGGTTATCTTCGGGGCGCGGCGACTGCCATCATCAGAACGACATGAAGGACTGATCGCGGCAGTGGCCTTTGAATCGGTGGTCAAACTGATCAGCCTGCTCACCGTCGGTATCTTTGTAACCTGGTTTCTGTTTGACGGGTTCGGAGACATCCTGCACCGTTTCCAGGCCCAGTACCCGGAACTGTTTCAGCGCCTGTTCACCCTGCACCCCTCGGATACAAAAGGATTTATCCCTTCCTCAACCATGCTGTTCCTGTCAATGGGGGCGATCATCCTGCTACCACGCCAGTTTCATGTGATGGTGATTGAAAATGCCGACCTGAAACATGTCAGCAAGGCGATGTGGCTTTTTCCCATGTATCTGTTCCTGATCAATATTTTTATCATGCCGATCGCTCTGGGCGGCATCCTGCAAACCGGTGGCAATGCCGGTGCAGATTATTTTGTTATCAGCATGCCGCTCAAGGCCGGTAACGAGATGATTGCACTGATCGCTTTTCTGGGTGGGCTCTCTGCAGCTGCAGGGATGGTCATGGTAGAATCTGTCGCCATATCAACCATGCTGCTGAACAACCTGTTCATGCCGGTTATTGTCAGGATCACCCCAAAGCAGTGGTTTCCAATCCTGCTGATCAACCTGAAGCGATTTGCTATCTTCCTGGTGGTCTTTCTGGGCTACTTTTACTACCAGGCAGTGGGCGATTCCTTCATGCTGGTCAACATGGGCCTGATCTCCTTCCTGGCTGCCCTGCAGTTCCTGCCGGCCCTGCTGGGCGGACTGTATTGGCCCAGAGGCAACAAAATAGGCGCTATTTCCGGTATGACCCTGGGATTTCTGGTCTGGTGCTATACCCTGCTGATCCCCTCATTCCATGCCGCAACACCGGACAGCAGCATCATGTTGCACGGTCTGTTCGGTCAGTCATTACTGAAGCCAACAGCTCTATTCGGCCTTACCGGCATGGATATGTGGAGTCACGCGCTCTTCTGGAGCATGCTGTTCAATGTGGGGGCCTATCTGGTCTGTTCCTTACTGATCTCCCAGAATGAGGTGGAAAAGGAGCAGGTACGCCGCTTTATCGGCAAGTTTGAAACTGAACGTCGCCAGGTAAAGAGCGCTGCCAAACGACTTTCCAAGCCGGTTACCATTCCGCAATTTATTGGGCTGATGGGTAAATTCATCGGGCCTGAAGAGGCAACCCGTGCCATGGACAGCTATCTGAAAGGGCGCATGATTGACCCGGGCAACTCGGTGCCTGAATTTGAACTGCCTGCCATGAAACGCTTTGTTGAACGGACTCTGGCAGGTTCGGTGGGGGCCGCTGCAGCCGGTGCCATTATGGATAGTTACCTCTCTGACATGGGCAGCCGGATGGAGTCGGTTTACGATATTTTCAGCACCGTCAGGACATCCCTGGACCAGAGTCGTGAAGCGCTGTATGTCCGCCTCAAGGCATCTGAAGTCATCAACCGCACCCTTGACTTACAGACCATTATGGATGAACTGCTGCAGCTGCTCCTGAAGGAGTTCAGACTTGATGTGGCCCTGATCCAGATCCGCAGTAGCAGCGATGTGCCTCTGGCAGTCCAGAGCTATCAAGGCTGCGACCGCCGCCCGATCTCGCCGGAACACTGGTTTCTGGAAAGCGATCCCTATATCAAAATGGCGATGATTGATCAGACGACCCACTTCGTCAATGACATTAAAAACCTGCAGGAAATCATCACCATGCCCAAGACAGAAGCAGAAGGGTTTATCTCTTTTGCCCATATCCCGATCTACCGCGAGGGCGAGGAAAGCCTGGGGGTTTTATCGGTTTACTCAAAATCCATCATTGGACTGTTTACTGAAGAGTTTATCAACCTGCTGACCAGTCTGACCGGACAGTTGGCCCAGGCAGCACGATTAGCCAGTGAAATGCAGGCCAAGGAACGGGAACGCCGGGAAAAAGAACAGGCACTGCTGGCTAATGCCAGGGTGAAGCGGGATATGGAGATTGCGGAGCAGATCCAGCTCTCGCTGTTGCCGGACAAACCACCGGTACTGTTTGGGGTTGAACTTGCCGGACGCTGTTATCCTGCGGCCCATGTGGGCGGTGATTATTATGATTATTTCAAACGGGATGACCACACGGTTGACCTTTTGATAGCCGATGTCTCAGGACACAGTGTCGGTGCCGCCCTGATCATGGCCGAGGTGCGCACCCTGTTGCGGGCCCAGTCCAGCCGTGCGGTCAGCCCCAGCAGTATTCTGGGCGCCCTGAACAGCCAACTGTATGATGATCTGACCCGGGCCGAGCTGTTCATCACCATGTTCTATGCCCGTTACAGCGCAGCCACCGGACGCCTTTCCTATGCCAACGCCGGTCACAACAAACCGTTGATACACCGCCAGGGTCAACAGAGCTGCATTGAACTGGATGCCGACGGACTGATTCTGGGCATCAAGCCATCCATGGTGTTTGAAGAATGTTCCATAACCCTGCAGGCCGGTGACACGCTGCTGTTCTATACTGACGGTATCCCGGAGGCAACTGACCAGGCCGGTGAATTGATGGGCACCGGTCAGGTTTGTCAGCACCTGGCACAACAAAGCACCTTGACGGTGGACGAAATCGCCGACTCTTTTTATGAACTGGTCAAAGAATTCAGCCAGAGCACAACCTTGCAGGATGATGTTTCTATGGTGGTCATGAAAATTGTTTCCTAACTGAAAGGAGTGACAGCAATGAATCTTAAACTTGAAGACAATGGACAGGTGGTGTTGGTGCAGGTCAAGGAAGAGCGTCTTGACGCCCACAATTCAGAGCAGCTCAAGCAGGAACTGGGCAGGTTATTTGAAGCTGGCAAGACAAAGGTGGTGGTTGATCTGAAAGAGGTCCGTTTTATCGACAGCTCCGGCCTGGGTGCACTGGTGTCAGGCTTCAAAAACGCCTCATCCCGCCAGGCCGGCCTGAAACTATCAAGTCTTCAGAGCCAGGTAAAGTCAATGTTTGAACTAACCAGACTGCACAGGGTGTTTGATATCTACACCACTGTTGATGAGGCAATTGAGGCCTTCTGATTCGGTCACGCGGAGAGCAGCAATGAACAAAACTCAGATTGAGCTGCAGATCAAGGTACCCAATCAGACCCGCTACCTGAGCCTGATAGGACGAATCAGCGAAGAACTTGCCAAACAGCTGCAAAACTATTCTGGCGATCGGGAGGCCTTGGCCAACCATATTAACGTGGTGCTGACCGAGGCCCTGGTCAACGCAATCCGTCATGCCAATGCCAATGATCCTGATGAAGAAGTGGAAATCAGAATTACGGTCACTGATGAAGAGTTATTGTTGCAGGTCTTTGACCACGGCAGGGGATTTAATCTGGATAGTATTGCATCTACGGCTGAAGATTCCCAGCATGAACTAGAGGATCATGGCCGGGGTTTGTACATTATGCGATCACTGATGGATTCCGTAGTGTATTACCCGGTTAAAGGCGGCAATGTGCTGGAGATGCGCAAGCAGTTCCGATAACCCCTTTTAAAAAGGATCGGTGTACCTGACCCATTCGCCGCTACAGGTCTGGACCTGCCAGCCATAGTCATCTCTGCACAGACTATCTGGCAGGACCGGCACCTTCCCCTTCCCGCCAGGCAGGTCTATCACAAAGTGGGGGATAGCCATACCCGAGACCTTGCCCCTCAGCGATCCAATCAGCTCTCTCCCCTTTTCAAGCGGGGTGCGAAAGTGGGCAGTGCCCCGTACCAGATCCATCTGGTGCAGATAATAGGGGCGCACGCGCAACCGCAACAGTCCGGTTAACAGCTTTTGTAAGGTCAGGCTGTCATCATTCACCCCTTTTAACAGAACCGTCTGGTTTCCCAGCTGAATCCCTGCATCAGCCAACAGGCTACAAGCCCGGGCCGCCTCGGGGGTTAACTCCATCGGGTGATTAAAATGGGTATTCAGGTACAGAGGATGATGTTCAGCCAGCATACGGCAAAGCCCGGGAGTAATACGGGATGGGTTGGTCACCGGTATCCGGCTGCCAATCCTGATGATTTCCACATGGGGAATCCTGCGCAAGTCTGACAGGATCTGGTGTAGTTCATCATCCGGCAGCATCAGCGGATCACCACCGGACAGGATGATATCCCGCAATTGCGGAGTTGCTGCAATATAGTCACAGGCCGCCGGAAGATCGGTTGCACCACCGGAACAGCCCACCTTACGCTTACGCATGCAGAACCGGCAGTAGGTCGCGCAACGGTTGGATACCAGCAGCACTGCCCGGTCAGGGTAGCGATGAATCAAGCCAGGTACCGGACTTAGACGTTCTTCATCCAGAGGATCAGGCAGCTGAACCGTATCATCACATTCCTCAACAGAAGGGACACACTGCTTCCAGACCGGATCATAGGGGGCGGTAATCAGACCGGCATAGTAGCTGCTGATACGACAGGGATAAAGAGCCGAGACCTGCTCAAGGTGGGTCAGATCAGTTTTAAAGCGGTGGGCCAGCTCAGCAAGGGAAACAGTGTGCAGCGAGGTCAACGGGCTATCACCCTGATGAAGCGAGCCAGATAGTCAACCCCGGACCAGACCGTCAAAATAAAGGCGATCCAGAAAAAAAACATCCCGGCATTGTGCATATTAACCGTCAACAACGGATGGGCGATGCCAAAAAACCAGTTATAGTCATAGTGCAACAACAGACCAATGATGGCAGTCAGCTGGAAAATGGTCTTGTATTTCCCCAAATCAGAAGCCTGAATCACAATCCCTTCGCTTGAAGCGATACTGCGCAAGCCGGTAATTACAATCTCCCGGGCCAGCACCACAAACACCATCCAGGCCGGCACCCGGTTAAACGGCAGAATCATGATCAGGGCAGCGGTTACAATCAGCTTATCCGCTATCGGGTCCAGAAACTTGCCGAATACGGTTTCGATCCCCATTCTGCGGGCCAGATGACCATCAATCCAGTCGGTTGCAGAGGCAATGGCAAAGACCCAGGCTGCCCAGAAGCAGGACTCCCGCGAAGAGGAAAACAACAGAACCACCATCAGGGGGATGCAGGCCACCCTGAACATGGTCAGAATATTGGGGGGGTTAAGAATCGGGTGATGCTGGGACATTGGCTTATCTCATATATGACAGAACCCTGCTGACATAGGTTCGCGTCTCTTCATAGGGTGGAATGCCGCCGTATTTGGCAACTTTGGAAAGTCCGGCATTGTAGGCGGCAAGGGCCAGGGAGACATCCCCTTTAAAGGTATCCAGCAGAAACTTCAGATACCGTACTCCCCCGTCTACGTTCTGGCTGGGATTAAAACGATCAGCAACCTTCAGGTGCTTGGCAGTGCCCGGCATCAACTGCATCAAACCACCAGCACCGGCGCGGGAGACTGCCTGAGGATTGTAGCCGGATTCAGCCTGAATAACCGCCCTGATCAGTGAGGCGCTGACCCCGTACTTGGCAGATGCAGCGGTTATCAGGTGTTCAAACTCCTGAGGATTTCCAGATGTGAGCCGGAAATGGGTCCGCAGTTGGCGATCTTTACGCAGATCCCGCATAAAGATCTTGAACTTTTTATCAGTGGGTGCATCAGTAAAATGCACAACCCCTTCTTCATCCTCATAGCGGTAAATATCTGCGCCAACGACAGAGGGAAAGACCGCAGCAAACAATAGCAGCAGGCCAAGCAGGAATACTAAGCCGGGGCAGCAGGGGATTCTGTCGTCAATATGATCGGCAGGCCGGTTCATGCTGTTAGCATAACGGCAAAAGTGGCTGATTTGTCAAGTTCAAACTATCCACAGAGAGAATTAAATCGCACAGCTGATTGACTTTTTCCCCTTGATTAGCTAGAAGAAATATCTTCACTCATCAGCCTGATGATAGATGACTTTTTTCTGCCAGACAAGGAGCCGTAACCCGTGAGCAAACCCCGCGCAACCTACAAAGAAGCTGGCGTTGATATTGAAGCAGGCAACAGTTTTGTCCAGAAAATCAAGCCGTTGGTCAAATCCACCTTCCGTCCTGAAGTAATGACTGAAATCGGCGGTTTTGGCGGACTCTTTTCCCTGAATGCGTCCAAATACAAAAACCCGGTTCTGGTTTCCGGCACCGACGGGGTTGGCACAAAACTCAAGCTGGCCTTTCTGGCAGACCAGCATGACACCGTCGGGATCGATCTGGTGGCCATGTGCGTCAATGACATTGTGGTACAGGGTGCTGAGCCACTTTTCTTTCTGGACTACCTGGCAACCGGCAAGCTTGACCCGGATAAAGCAGCCCAGATCGTGGCAGGCATTGCCGAAGGCTGCCGTCAGGCAGGCTGTGCCCTGATCGGTGGCGAAACCGCAGAAATGCCCGGCTTCTACGCTGATGGCGAGTACGACATTGCCGGCTTTACGGTTGGGGTGGTTGAAAAAGAACAGATTATTGATGGTTCATCCATCACCGTTGGCAACAAACTGATCGGCATCGGCTCCAGCGGCCTGCACAGCAACGGCTATTCTCTTGCCCGACGCATCATCTTTGATCACATGGGCCTTTCCATCAGCAGCCCACTGCCGGATAGCAGCAAAACCGTGGCAGAGGAACTGCTGACCCCTACCCGGATCTATGTACGTGCCGTCATGAACCTGCTCAAGGACTTCCGCATTAACGGCATTGCCCATATTACCGGCGGCGGCCTGCTTGAGAACGTTCCGCGCGTGCTCCCCAAAGGTTGTGCTGCCAGCTTCAAACTTGGCTCATGGACCATGCCGTCAATTTTTACCACCATGCAGGAAGCCGGCAATGTTGAGCAGAATGAGATGTACCGCACCTTTAACATGGGTATCGGCATGGTACTGGCGGTTGCAGCTACCGATGTTGATGATATTCTGTCCCGACTGAACGGCCTGGGCGAACAGGCCTGGCTGATCGGCGAGGTAAAGAATATGACCAAAAGCCAGACCGAACAGGTGGTTCTGCACTAATGGGAACAACACCGCTTAGACTGGCAGTACTGGTATCCGGCAATGGTTCCAACTTTCAGGCCATCGTAGATGCCATTGAGGCCGGGCGGGTACCAAACGCCGGCATTGTCTGCCTGATCAGCAACAAGGCTGATGCCTTTGCCCTTGAACGGGCTAAAAAACATAACATTACGTCAATTGTACTTGATCACAAGGGCTTCCCAAACCGTCAGGCCTATGATGCCGCCCTGGTTGAACTGTTGCAGCAGCATGGGGTTGATCTGGTCATACTGGCGGGGTTCATGCGCCTGCTGTCGCCAACTATGATTGATGCCTTCCCCAACCGCATCATGAACATTCACCCTGCCCTGCTGCCTGCCTTTCCCGGTCTTGATGCCCAGCAACAGGCCTTTGACTACGGGGCGCGCTACACCGGCTGCACCGTCCATTTTGTTGACAAAGGCACTGACACCGGACCGATCATCCTGCAATCCGTGGTGCCGATTCTTGGCAGCGACACCCTGGAAACCCTGACCCAGCGCATCCATGGTGAAGAACATCGCACCTACGTTGAAGCGGTTCGCCTTTTCTGTGCAGGTCGTCTAAAAGTTGAGGGACGCAAGGTTATAATCAGCGAATAACCAGCACTTTCCCCTTGACAGCCTTAAGTCAGCATGCTAAAAATTTCGCTTCAATTAGATTACATTCAGCATACAACTGCTGTACAACATTCGGAGGTAGCACGTGGCTCATCACAAATCGGCAATCAAGCGTATCAAGCAGAATGAAAAGCGCAATGCCCGTAACCGTCATCAAAAATCAACCCTCAAAACCTACATCAAGCGGGTTCGTGAAGCGGTTGAGAATAAAGATAAAGAGGCTGCCGTAGCAGCTCTGAAACTGGCTGTACCAGTTATTGACAAGACAGCCACCAAAGGCGTTATCCACAAATCAAACGCATCACGCAGCGTATCCCGTTTGACAAAACTGGTTAACACACTGGGATAAAACAGCTTCTGAACAGACATTAAAAGGGCCTCGGCAACAAGCTGAGGCCCTTTTTGTTGGTCATTGTTATGTACAATCTAATTCAAGTTTCCTGCACAAGCATCATAGACCAGCCCCTGCAGCACGGTGGCCGACGAAGCGCCGGTCTTGACACCGACATCGCCCCGGTACAGCCGTTCAAACAAAGCTTCAAGCTCTGAAACTGAATATTTTTTTGCCTGAGTGACCTGCTCCCCCAGAAAGAACTGGTGGATTTTAAGCTGTTTACCGATATCTGCAGGAGTCATTTTCTGGTCCAGCAGTTCTCTGATCCGCCAGATCCTGCGAAAATGGCTGGCCAGGGCCCCCAGGATCATGACCGGCTCTTCACCGTTCTGCAGCATGGATTGCAGAGTGGACAAGGCCTTGGGCAGGTTTTTCTCACCCATAAAGCGGGCCAGCTCAAAGGCGGTAAAGGCCTTACTCTGGCTGACAATC
>DAIQQT010000428.1:0-1792 GCA_036786685.1 Trichlorobacter sp. | reverse complement strand
GATTGGCTGCAACATCGATGGAGCCGCCGAACCCGATCCCGACCAACAATGGCGGACAGGCATTTACCCCGTAGGAGGTCATGACATCAAAAACAAACTCCACAATCCCTTCATAGCCAGCAGCGGGCATAAGGGTCTTGCCCTGCCCTGGCAGACTGCAGCCGCCGCCGGCCATATAGACCTCAATCTCTATGCTCGTGCTGTTTGGCACAATCTGCCAGTCAATCCAGGGAATCCGTTCACCGGTATTGGTCCCGGTATTTTTCCCTTCAAAGATTTCAACCGCGTTATGGCGAAGGGGAGCAGTCTGGGTTGCTGCGAAGGCAGCCTCAGTCAGGATGGTTCTGACATCGGCAAGCAGCGGAAAATCAGAACCGGCCTTGATGTAGTACTGGATTACGCCGGTATCCTGGCAACAGGGACGATTCAGTTCATCGGCCTTGGCAAGGTTTTCAAACATCGAATCATAGACCACCTTTGCAAGCGGGCTGTCTTCAGCATCACGCAGTTCCTTCAACTTTCCCATGATATCGTCAGGAAGATGCTTTCCGGCATAATCAGTAAACCTGGCCACAATGCTCGTCATGGTTTGTACTGCCTGTTTGTTGTCCATACTGGTCTCCTTTGCATTGAATACTGATGCCTACAAGGCTTTGTTGTTGGAGTAATGTATGTTTCTAAATTATCAGTTTCCATTTATGAAATAATCAGCTAATGCATAAACACAAAGGACACGAATCATGAACAATCTGCCACCGCTTGAAGATCTGCGACTGTTCTGCGTTGTCGTACGCAACAGGAGCTTTGTTGCCACCGCCTCAGAGCTCGGCGCTTCCCCTGCCTTTGTCAGTAAAAGGATCGCCCTACTAGAGGATGTACTGCAGGTGCGTCTGCTGCACCGGACCACCCGGCGCGTAAGTGTGACCGAAGACGGGGAAACGGTGTACCGCTGGGCCCAGAGGATTATTGAGGATGTGGAGCAAATGACCGAGTCGGTCACCACATCAAAGACCATCCCCCGTGGACTATTGAGGATCAGTGCCAGTGCCGGTTTTGGGCGTAAACGGGTTGCTCCGGCTCTCTCCGAACTTGCCGTGCTGTATCCATCGCTACGCATACAGCTGGAACTGCTTGCCCGGCCAGTTGATCTGATAGGTGAGGGGTTCGATCTCGATATCAGAATCGGAGGCGAGTCAGAACCGAACCTGATGGTCAAGCGGATCGCCACCAATGCGCGCATACTGTGCGCTGCACCTGCCTATCTGGAACGTCGCGGCATGCCGCAAAACGTCTTCGAGCTGGAACAGCACGACTGCATCGTCATTCGTGAACGAGACCAGAGCTTTGGGGTCTGGAAGCTGCAAGGGCCAAACGGGATAGAGACGGTGCGGGTATCCGGGCCGTTATCATGCAACAATGGCGAAATTGTGCATAAATGGTCTGTTGACGGGCATGGTATCGTGTTGCGATCAGAATGGGACGTTAATGCTGATGTGAAAGGTGGGAGTCTGGTCAGGGTGCTCCCCGACTATCAGCAGGAGGCGGATATTTCAGCGGTATACCCCTTAAGGTTGACAGAATCAGCTAAAGTACGGGTCTGCGTGGAATTTCTCAAACAACGGCTTGGCACTCCCAGCGGCTAAATGTTACCTCGCTTGTGATTGACACAAAAAAGCCCGCCGGAAGACCAGCGGGCTCTTTTGAGCTATGGAATACTGTACGGGCTAGCGGTTTGCAGGATTTTTGGGGTCGCCTTTATAGCCCAGTGCTTTCCAGTCCAAACGACCTTTCT
>DAIQQT010000080.1:0-8820 GCA_036786685.1 Trichlorobacter sp. | reverse complement strand
CCTGCCCAAAGGCAGCTATGTACTGGGGGGCAGGGATGCCAACCGTTCTTCCCGCATGCTGAAACGCTGCTTTGTAGGTGGTCTGCTGTCTGCCGGGGTCAATGTGCGGGATATGACCATGACTTCGCTGCCGTTGATCCGCTATAAGCTGAAGACCTTTGGCGAGGTGGGCGGCTTCCATTTCCGCCAATCCAGTGAAGATCCAGCCTCAATGGAGATCATCTTCCTGGATGGCGATGGTCTGGATTTTTCCAGCAACATGGCCAAAAACCTGGAGCGGATCTTCTTTAAAGAGAACTTCCGGCGTGCCCATCATACTGAGCCGGGTGCCTTGATCGATATCCCCCAGGCGATTGATTTTTATCGTGAAGGTTACCTGCGGGCCCTGAATGTAGAGGTCTGTCGCAAGGCTGCCTGGACCGTGGTGGTGGATTTCAACTATTCACCCGCCAGCCAGGTGCTGCCGATGCTGCTGAATGAGCTGGGCTGTAACGTGATCGCCCTGAACGCCTATGTTGATGATGGCCGTGGCGGCTGCGTTCCCAAACCGAAAGAGGAAGGGCTCAGGCAGCTTTCAGCCATTGTCAGTTCACTGGGCGCCCAGGCCGGTTTCTGGTTGGAGCCTGCGATGGAATCGATTACCCTGCTGGATGAAACCGGCACCATCTATGACGGGATTCAGCTGCTGGCCCTGATGGTTGCCCTCCAGCTCAAGACCGACCAGCGCGGTACCATTGCCGTGCCGGTGCAGGCGCCGTCAACCATCGAGCAGATGGCGCTCAAGAAGAAATGCGGCGTTACCCGCACCAAGAGCAGTGACCGGGCCATGCTGGAGGCCGCATCCTCATCCGAGGTAATCCTGACTGCGTCCCCTGATGGCCGTTTTGCCTTCCCCCGCTTCCAGGCAGCCTTTGACGGCATGTACGCCATTGCCAAACTGGTGGAACTGGGAGCTACGGTTGGCGTCCCGTTTTCACGGGTGCTTGACGAGGCTCCCAAACGGGCCTTCCTGCAGGCCAGCATCCCCTGTCCCTTTGAGATGAAGGGGGGAATCATGCGTAAGATGAGCGAGGATTCACTGGAGCAGGAAGCCTCTTTCATTGACGGCATCAAGGTACAGTTTGACAATGACTGGGCACTGGTGCTGCCGGACCAGTACAGCTCCTTCGTCCATATCTTTGCCGAGGCCAAGGATGAGAAGACCGCTGGCAAATTGCTGGATGACTATCGGAAAAAGGTTGAGAAGTGGAAGAAAGAGCTGGAATAGCCGATTATGACCAGACCGATTGACGTCATATTCCTCTGGCATATGCACCAGCCGTACTACAAGGACCCGGTCAAGGGAGAGTACGTCCTGCCCTGGACCTACCTGCATGCCATCAAGGACTACTATGACATGCCGGCCATTGTGGAGGATACGCCTGGGGCGCGGGCGGTGTTCAATATTGTGCCGTCCCTGGTGGAGCAGTTGCTGGAGTATGCAGCCGGTACGGCGGTTGATCCGTTCCTGATCAAGGGCCAGATGAATCCGGCAGATATGTCTGAAGAAGACCGGATCTTCCTGCTGGAGAACTTCTTTTCCGCCAACCGGCAGCGGATGATTGAGCCGCACCGCCGTTACCTTGAGCTGCTCTACATGGCGGGCGAAGGAAAACCCGGTACCATACGGGAGCGGGTCAGGCATTTCAGCCATCAGGATCTGCAGGATCTGCAGGTCTGCTTCTTTCTGTCCTGGACCGGCGAGGCGGCCCGCCGTCGCTTTCCTGCCTTTCGGGAACTGCTGGCCAAGGGGCAGGGCTACACGGCAGAGGATCGTGCCCTGCTGTTTGCCACCCAGCGAAAACTGCTGAACGAGATTGTGCCGCTCTACAAACGGCTGCATGCATCTGGACAGATTGAGCTGTCGGTCACCCCCTACTTTCACCCGATCCTGCCGCTTCTGTGTGATACCCAGCTGGCACGGGAGGCGATGCCCCGCGTAACCCTGCCCCAGGAACGGTTCCGGCACCCTGAAGATGCCCGTGCCCATATCTGCCATGGCCTGCACTATTTTCAGGAGATCTTTGGCATTACACCACGGGGGATGTGGCCATCCGAAGGCTCGGTCAGTGACGAGGTGCTGCACCTGATCCGTGACTGTGGTCTGGAATGGGTGGCAACCGATGAAGAGGTGCTGGCCCGTTCGCTGGATGGCGGCCTGGGCGAGCACCATGAGCGGCTCTACCACCCCTGGCGCTTTGCCACTGCCAAGGGGGATCTGGGCATTTTCTTCCGCGATCACCAGCTTTCAGACCTGATCGGTTTTACCTACAGCCAGTGGGATGCCCGGCGGGCGGTGGCTGATTTTACCAGCCGTCTGCGTCAGATCGGGCGACAGGTGGGCAGTGAAGGTAAAGTGATCCCGGTTGTGCTGGATGGTGAAAACGCCTGGGAATTCTATCCTGACAACGCCTACGATTTCCTTTCCGGTATCTATGCCGCTGTTGCCGAGGCCTCTGACCTGAACCTTACCACCTGCAGCACTGTACTGGAAAAATCCAGTTTTGATGGCCGCCTGCACCGGATTCACCCCGGTTCATGGATCAATGCCAACTATGGCATCTGGATCGGTCATCCTGAAGAGAACCTGGCCTGGGATCTGGTGGCAGGTGCCAGACGGGCAATTGTGGAGCATCATCCCGAGGCAGCCCGCCAGCTGGCTGATGGCAGCATGGACGGTGACGCAGTCACCCGTCTGCTCTGTACCTCACTCTATGCTGCTGAAGGAAGCGACTGGTTCTGGTGGTTTGGTGATGATCACTTCTCGCCCCACAGTGACCGGTTTGACCGGCTGTTCCGTCAGCATCTCACCAACATCTACACCATGCTGGGGATCAGTCCGCCCCGGGAACTGCTGGAGCCGATCAAGAAGAAGAGTCCGGCAGGTCTGGTGCGTGAACCGGCCGGCTTTATCGAACCGGATATCAACGGCCGGGTAGGAGATTACTTTGAATGGCTGGCAGCCGGGCTGTTTGACCTGACCCGCCAGGGTTCTGCCATGCATTCGTCGGATCGTCTGCTGCAGGGATTCTACTGGGGCTATAACCATGACCGGTTGTACTTCAGAATTGACGGTATCCAGGAACTCTCGCGTCTTTTGAAAGAAAACGACATTCTGGCCCTGCATCTGATTGCAGACCGTGAATATCGCCTGCCGATGCAGCGCAGCATGGAAGAAGGACTGTTGCTGGTCAGAGAACTGGGCAACTGGACCCCTACCAACAGCTGTTGTCGCTGGGCCATTGACCGCACCTGTGAGGTGGCACTGCCGCTTGAAGGGCTGCACCTGCTGCCGAAATCCAAGCTGTTTGCCAGTGTGACCCTGACCCGCAACAGTGAAGAGATCGGGCGCTGGCCATCTGACGCGCCGTTAATGCTCAACTATGAAGGACCGGATTTGGAAGCCAATGACTGGCTGATTTAACCCCTCCCAACCTCCCCTTGTCAGGGGAGGAGTTTGCTCTCTCGTTCCCCCCTGATAAGGGGGGACAGGGGGGTTGAGGTTTCGAGGAGATATACCAATATGTCTGAATTACGTTGGGACCCATTAAAACTGCACTGGGTGATTATTGCCACTGAACGGGGCCGCCGTCCCCGTGACTTTCAGTCAGAGCCGGAGCCGTTGCCGATCACCTCCTGCCCCTTCTGCTATGGCAATGAAGACAAGACTCCGCCGGAGATCTTTGCCATCCGTCCCAGCGGCATGCCCAATACTCCCAACTGGAAGGTACGGGTCATCCCCAACAAATACCCGGCGCTGCGGATTGAAGGTGAGCTGGAAAATCGCGGTCATGGCCCCTATGACGTGATGAACGGTATCGGTGCCCATGAGGTGATCATTGAGACGCCGGACCACAACAAATCCATGGCAGACCTGACTCCGGCAGAGCTGACCGATGTCTTGATCGCCTGGCGGACACGCCTGCTTGATCTGCGGCGGGATTTCCGCTTCCGTTACATGATCCTGTTCAAAAACCATGGCGCACGGGCCGGCGCTTCACTGGCCCACTCCCACAGCCAGCTGATTGCCGTGCCGATGCTGCCGCCGGTGGCCACCACCGAGCTGAAGGTCTGTCGCACCCATTATGCCGATAAAGAACGCTGTCTGTTTTGCGACCTGATCGCCTTTGAACTTGAACAAGGCACCCGGGTAGTGCGGGAATTCTCCAACTTTGTGACCCTGGCCCCCTACGCTGCCAGCTTCCCCTTTGAGCTGCGACTGTACCCCAAGCGCCACAGCCATGACTTTGCCCTGATGCATGATGCCCAACTGGCTGAACTGGCTGTGGCCCTCAAGGATATGCTGATGCGGGTCAAACTGGTGCTGAAGGACGCCCCCTATAACTTTATTCTGCATACCTGCCCGCCAATGCACAAACGTCCCGGCAAACCGGCCATGTGGACCTCACTGGAGTATGATTACCACTGGCATATTGAACTGGTGCCGCGCCTGACCTCCATTGCCGGTTTTGAGTGGGGCACCGGCTTCTTCATTAATCCGACCTCACCGGAGGACGCCGCCCAGTTCCTGCGTGAGGCAGAGGTATGAAGCCAGAAGCAAATATAAAGCAAAAGACTAAAGCAGAGCCGTTGTTTGGATCGATTGAACCTGAATGGATTGAACTTGAGGATGTTGAAGGAAAACCACAAAAATTACTGCGGCCAACACCTAAAGAGATCCTTTTGCTGCTGGCGGTTTTTCTCTCTGTGTTTATTGATAACGGCGAAGTTGCACTCCCTCTATTTCTTGTAATTCCGGAAGTTTTGATTAATGTTCTCCATGCACCTTTCTGGGTCACGTTGCCCTGTCTTGTCGCTGTTGTCGGTATTGGTATGGCTTGCTACCATTTTCAAAAAATGCCTAAAGACAGGAGCGACTATCGTGTAATAAATTTCGGCCTGACATTACTCTGCATAGCACTGTATTTTTTTCTTATAGCTTAAGACTCTTTTGTTGTAGCGTACTTCGGATAGCTGGTGTTTGCAGGGATATACCTATATCTTGCCAAAAAATATTCGAAGCAGCAGAACTAGCTGTATGGCTACCGTTCATTTGATAAAGACGCTTGACCAGCTCTACGCCAGCCGTTCCCAACAGCACCTGGCCAATGATCCACTTTCTTTTTGCCATCGCTATCGCAATCCGGCTGATCAGGAGGTTGCAGCCCTGATTGCAGCGGTGTTTGCCTATGGTTCGGTCAAGGTGATCAAAGGCAGCCTTTCGCGAATTTTCGCCATTATGGGTGACTCTCCGGCAGGATTTATTGACGATTTTGACCCCAAAAAGCAGAGGCAACTCTGCAGCGGTTTTAAACATCGCTTTAATAACGAAGATGATCTGACGGCCCTGTTCTGGGCCATTCGGTTGATGCGGCAGCAGCAGGGTGGCATTGAAGGCTTTTTCAGCCAGTTTCATGCAGCAGATGCCGTAACTGTGGAGCAAGGCCTGAACGGCTTTTGTGCTGCCGTGCTGGGTCTTGATTATCGACCTGTCTTTGGCAGGTCAGGTCTGCCCACGGAATCCAGTTTTCGCTTTCTGTTTCCGGCGCCGTCCGGTGGCAGCGCCTGCAAACGGCTTTGCATGTTTCTGCGCTGGGTGGTACGACCGGCTGACGGGATAGACCTGGGGCTTTGGCTGCAGGTACGCCCGGTCCAACTGATTATCCCGGTAGATCGACATATTGAACGGATCAGCCGGATGCTGGGGCTGACCAGCCGCCGTACGCCGGATTGGCAGATGGCCTGCGAAATTACTGCAGCGCTCAGGCGGTTTGATCCTGTAGATCCGATCAAATACGACTTTTCGATCTGTCATCTGGGCATTTCTGAAGGATGTAACGGCACACGGGCTGCCTGCTGCCAAGCCTGCCCGGTTGCACAGCACTGTTCACAAGTATAAGTAAATTGACACCAGCGGGCCATTCTGCTACACAATACGTTGATTTTTCAGCCGTTAATGGCAATAACGATATTTCCTTCCGACAGGGAGCTGGCGATGATCATTCAATGCGAACAATGCCGGACCAAATTCAAGCTTGACGATGAGAGGGTTTCGGATCGAGGAGTCAAGGTCCGCTGTGCCAAGTGTCGCCATATTTTCACGGTGCGCAAGGATGCAGGACTGGCCAGTACGCCGCCGGTAGAGACTATGCCTGATCTGGCAGCAATTACAACGGCGCCCCCTGTCATTGCTGCGGATGAAACGGTTCGCATGAGTTTTGCACCAGCGCCTGAACCCGAGGTCCCTGCCTTTGCCCCGGAACCTGAAGTTGCCTTTGATTTTGGCACACCTCCGGTAGAGGCACCTGCTGCAACTGACACCTCCTTCAGCTTTGGTCAGGCTGATACATCAGCTGCGGGTGGTTTTGATTTTGGCGATGTCTCCTTTACGGCTGAAGCACCTGCTGCACCGGCCACACCGGATTTCAGCGAAGAAAAGACCATGATTATGCCGCCCCAACAGGCCACAGAGCAGCCTGTTGAGTTTGGCTTTGATTTTGGCGCCACACCGGTTGCTGCCGACACCTCTGCTGTAGACACCGCTACATTTGACTTTGGTGATGCCTTTGCGCCGGGGACCGATACCACTGTTCAGAAATCAGCATTTGACTTTGGTGATCAGGGCACTGCTGCCGTACCTGCCAGTGGAGAGATTGACCTGGGCGGTTTTGACTTTGGCGATGCACCGGCAGCAGCGGCTGCGCCAACCGGCATCGATACAACAGACTTCAGTAACTTTACCGCAGCAGCACCAACATCAGCCGGTGCCGAATCCAGCTTCAGCTTTGACGAAGCAGCCCCCCAGTCGGCAGCTGCCAGTGTTGATGGCTTTGACTTTTCAGGTGTTGATTTTGGAGAAGGCCAGACCGCAACCAAGACACCAGCCGCACCGGTTGAAGCATTCAGCCTGGGAGAGGTTGACTTCAGCGGTGATACTGCTGCTGTTGCCGTGGATGCGACGGCTACGGCACCTGCAGGCAGCACCCTGTTTGCACCGGTAGATGAAACCATCGTCCGTCAGCAGCAGGAAGCGGTGAAGCCGGATATCAGCTTTGAAGCTCCTGGCGGGGCTGAAGAAATGCCGCCACTGCCAATCACCTCCCGCCGTCGTCAAAGCTCACCCCTTTCAGTCCTGATCGGGGTCATCACCGTACTGGTACTTGGCGTGCTGGGGTATATGGCTTACACCTTCATCAGTAATGATTCAAAAGCGGTCTCCCTGTTTGGCAAACCTGCTATACCGGCAGAAGATGGCAAGATTACGGTTCAGAATGTCAAGGCCTACTTTATTCCCAAGGCCGCTGCCGGTGAACTGCTGGTCATTACCGGTGATGCCCTGAACAGCTATACAAAACCCCGTGCTGCCCTGCAGGTAAAAGGGATGGTCTTTGATGCCACGAACCAGGTTCTTGCTACCAAGAGTGCTTATGCAGGAAACCAATTAACGAAAGAACAGCTTGCTGAGATGCCTGCCGAGAAGATTGAGGCGGCCATGAACAACCAGTTTGGTGATTCTCTGACCAATCTGGAAGTGCAGCCGGGCAAGACCATACCGTTTACCATCATCATTATCAATCCACCCAAGGATGGTAAGGAGTTCGGGGTGGAGCCGGTGGGGTCAACGGTGGCTGCGGCTGGAAAGTAGCCAACCCGTAGATTACATCATGTGTAAAAGGGCTGTCCGGTATCCGGACAGCCCTTTGTGTTCAGCCTTTATTGGTAAGAGCTAAACAATCTCAACCAGTTTAATATCAAAAGTTAAATCCTGACCTGCCAGTGGGTGATTGGCATCCAGAGTGACGGTGGTTTCTGTCACTTCAGTAATCAGTACCGGCATGGATGAGCCATCCTGCAGTACTACTTCAAGCTGCTGCCCTTCAATCGGCTGAATCTCTCCATCCATCTCGGAACGATCTACCACAGCCACCATCTGATCATGGCGGGGGCCGTAAGCTTCGTCAGCCGGGATAGTTACCTTTACACTTTCACCAATGGACAGTCCCAGTACCGCTTTTTCAAAGCCGGGGATCACATTGCCGCCGCCGATGGTGAATTCAAGCGGCTCACAACCGCAGTCACTGCCGGTGCCGCAGCCGCCGGAACTGCTGCAATCGCAGCCGCAGCTGTCCTGCTCTGCTGCTTCGGAAGAATCAAAAATAGAACCGTCCTGCAGGGTGCCGGTGTAATGTACCCGGACGGTATCGCCCTGTTGTGCCTGTGCCATTGGAATATCCTTTCATGCCATAAATAACCTGCCCTTCCAGGGGGCAGGAACTGATACTATTCGTTGGGGATCAACTGTTCAATCTGCTGTGCAGTTGCTCCTGAAATTCTGAGACGCTTATGCCGTGATGAGTCGCCAGAAATGAGGGTGATGGCAGACTTGGGCACCTTAAGCTGCTTTGCCAGAAATTCACGGCAACATTCATTGGCTGCCCCGTCAACCGGTGGAGAGGTCAGACGCAGTTTTAATTCACCTTCATGGATGCCACAGAACTGGTTACGGGATGCCCTGGGCTGGACAAAGACCCGTAGCAACAGGGTTTCTCCGTCCTGCTGCCAGGGAAGAGGCTGGTTACTGTTCACCGCAGCCGATCATCCGTGCATGATTATCCAGCAACGCCTTAAACTCCATTTCAAACTGCAACTTCTGGCGGCGAACATCTTGAATACGCCCCTGCAGATCAGCCACCTTGCGTTCTGCATAATACACCAGGCGGTTGGCCTGCAGCTGCGCTTCCAAGAGATCGGAAGGAGACAAGTCGGTACTCCAGTAACCGA
>DAIQQT010000079.1:0-8907 GCA_036786685.1 Trichlorobacter sp. | reverse complement strand
AAAGCCGGTTTCCTTATCAGCCGGATATTCACGATCCCACAGCCATTTGCCTTCATGGTCAAAGGCCACAAGAAAGCCGGTAAACGTAGCGTCATTATTGTTTAGAAACGGTTTGGCTGTACCTGCCACCACAAAGCCACCGCTCTTAACGGCAAGCAGGTCAAAGACCTGAGTTTCCCGCCCCCCAAACTGCATGCTACGCATAACGGTACCGTCACTGCGTAGCATGGTAATACGGGTGATAGTGCTCATTTTCCGTGTAACCGGATGGGTAGTAACAATGCTGCCATCGGTCAACTGGATGATCGGCACCATCCGCTGATGCTCTTCAGTGCTCTGATAGCCGGGTAAAATTCGCTCCCAAAGCTCGTTGCCAGCCGGGTCCAGCTTGAAGACCCAGGCATCACCGCTATCAGGATGACCGACGCCACTGACCAGATAGCCACCACCGACAGCTTCAACAACACCATATCCATGCCCTCTTTTGGCAGTTGAAGCCCACTGCTGACCAAACCGTTTTTCCCACTGCAACTGTCCGCTGCCGGAAAGTTTAAGAACCCAAAGTTCTTCCCAGGTGTAACGTTTAGCAGCCAGATTGCTTGAGTTGCGTGTACCGGCAATAATAACGCCGCCATCTGAGGTGTAGGTAACGGCATGGCCGCTACTACCCGCCATGGCATTCAGGCACTCCCCTGCAAAGGTTTTTTCCCAGACAGTCTTACCAAGGGCATCTGTCCTTCGTGCCATCAGTTTCCAACACCCTGATGCAGCAGAGTCGGCCAGATTACCTACTGTTACAAAACCGCCATCAGGTAGAACCTTCAGATCATAGTTCCAGCTGTAGGCTGTTGGTTTATCGTACTGTCTACTCCAGCTGCCGCCTGCTGAAGCAGCGGCCTTTTTCGGCGCGGCATCTGCAAAAGCACTAACAAAGACACTGCCAATAATAACAAGCTGTATAAGGGCTCTTCGCATGTGACTTTTCTCCACTGATTCAAAGGTTAGAATGCTGTACTCTTCTTCAGAGCGGTACAAACCTCATGATCAAAAACAACCCGATCATGGTCATGCCGATGGCGAGTTTACCGGCAATTCCCAATGCCAAGCCGATTACCGTACCGAAGCCGGCTCGACTTGCCTGATCCAGGGTCCGTTGAAGTGAAAGCTCGCCCAGCACTGCACCGACAAACGGCCCAAGTATGATGCCGGGAATATTAAAGAACATACCGACAAAACCACCCAAGACAGCGCCCCACATGGCACGGTTTGAGCCTCCGAATTTCCTGACTCCCAGGGCTGAGGCAACGAACTCAATCAGGTAGGTAAGGGCTGTTAAAACGGCAAGCAGTAACAGCGTCCAGATACCTACATACTGGAAGTTATCCGCCCAGGCACCAAACAACAGCCCAAGAAACAGTATCGGTGCCCCAGGCAGTAGTGGTAACAGCATACCGGCAAAGCCGGTAACGGTCAGGACAGCTGACAGAATCCAGAGTAGTACGGGTATATCAGGACTCATGAGTTCACCTGCCCCTTAACCGGCCAGCTTCCATCAATGGCATCTGGTCGGTGTATCAATAACTGCACCTTTGATCTTCAGTGCTGATGCTATCAAGTAAATCAGCCAGTGTCTCCACCATGATGTCGGATGCCTCAGGCCAACGCTGTCCGTCAGGCCTCCCCACATGGACGGTCAACGCTCCTGCTGATCTGCCAGCCTGTAGATCAAAGATGTAATCCCCCACCATGACAAGGTTCTCAGTGTCAACCTGCCATTTTTCCTGCAGATGGAGGATGCCAGCAGGGTCAGGTTTGGGAGGAGCATCATCGCGGCCCAGTATATGTGCATCAGGAAAATGGTGACGGACACCCAGTGCTTCCAGGGTTACAAAGGCAACATCACGGCTGTTGCGGGTAAGAATACCCATCTGAAAATCCTGTTCAGCCAAACAGGCCAGCAGCTCCACTGCACCGGGAGCTGCTTCAGCCTGACCTGCAAGGCTACGCTCGATTTCATCAAGGCGGTGATGCCGCAGCGCTGCAAGATCGGGTGGCAGCAGCTCAAGATGATCCAGGATATCCTCCCCCTCAGGAATGGCAAGCTCCTGGCGGATAAATCCGAAGTCATGGACCGGAAGGGTTAAGGTACCATCCAGGTCAAAGATCCAGCAGGTACGATTGATAAACAGCTTTTTCATGGTTCCATGACGAATGGAACACTCCCGAGCAGTGTTTCTGCTCCACTGTCACGATTCCAGAGATAAAACTCGATCTTCCAGGGGCCGGTCTGGCCACCGGCATTGATGAAAACAGTGGCAAATCCCGGCTTATAAAAACTATGGGGACCAAACATACTGCTCTTGCCGGAAGGTTCAGTCAGGCGATACTTGTAGCCAAATTGTGGCGTCCCGAAACGGTTCAGGTAGCTGTCCACCGGAGGCCCCACCAGCCAGGCGCGAAACTTCTTTTCCCGGTTGGCAAAACAGCCTTGGTCATACAGCTGTTTCTGCGACCAGCGCTCACCCCGCTGGAGCACGGTGAGTACCGTGTCATAGCCGCGGGACTCATCATAGACACCAACCCCCATCTCCTTCAGCTGCCACTCGACTGCCGGGGAACTTGTCACCAGTCCACATACGAGTACCAGCACAAGCAGCAGCACACGAAAAACAGGTAGCATATAGATTCTCCTTTCCAGGCCAAAGCCTGCTGTCAACGGTTAACGGCCAGTAAACACCGGTGGACGTTTTTCCAGAAAGGCGGTCATCCCTTCCTGCTGGTCTGCGGTGGCAAAGCTTAAGGCAAACAGGTCTGCTTCGTAGCTGCAGGCCCGTTGCAGATCCATTTCCAGACCATTGATTACCACCTCTTTGCAGAGTTTAAGGGCCATCTGGCTTTTAGCTGCCAGCTTGATTGCAAGGGATCTCGCGGCAGTCATCAGGTCTACTGCAGGCACCACCCTGTTCACCAGACCGATCCGCCAGGCCTCCTGGGCATCAATCATATCTCCAGTCAGAATCATCTCCAATGCCCTGCCCTTACCCACCAGACGGGGCAGACGCTGGGAACCGCCAAAGCCCGGCAGGGTACCGATGTTGATCTCCGGCTGACCGAATCGAGCATGTTCCGCTGCAATTCTTATGTCACAACTCATGGCCAGTTCACACCCCCCTCCCAGGGCGTAGCCGTTTATTGCGGCAATAAACGGTTTGGGACTCTGCTCAATGGCATTACAGATCCCATGCGCCAGAAGCCCCAGTTCCCGGGCCTCAACCGGCCCCAGTTTACGCAACATGGCGATATCACCACCGGCAATGAAGGCCTTTTCGCCGGCACCGGTAATGATCACCGCCCGCACCTCTGCGGAGGCAGACAGCTGCTGCACCACCACATCAAGCTCCTGAAGGGTGATCTGCGTCATCGCATTCATGGCAGACGGTCTGTTAACCGTTACGGTGGCAATTGCTTCCTTGATCTCAACCAGCAGCGTTGTGGTATTCATTGTATTCCTCCTGGTTACGGAGCAGCATAAAGATCCTCATCAATATCAACAGGTGGAGCCGTTTCAAAGCTTTCCATCGCTTCCACCGGCAGCATCCCGGTTTCTACCCGCATATAGGTCTGCAACTCCTTCAGACTCTGCAGAATGACCTCTTCATTTTTTGGAAACTCATGGGGATCAATTTCAAGAGTAACGCACCCCTGATAATCCGTATTTTTCAGGTGATTCAGAAAGCGGGTCAATGGCAGGCGCCCATGGCCGGGAATCAGGTGTTCCCGATCAAAACCATAGTCTGAAAAGTGGATATTACGAATCCGGCCGGATTCGTAAAACAGATAAAAGTCATTGATGAAGTTGGCCTTGCCTGAGCCCATATGGGTGGTATCAAAGGTAAGAAAGAGGTTATGGTCATGAATAAAACTGATCATATCCCGGGTGGCAGCAAGGATGTTGGGGTTCACTTTGAGACGTCCGATACAGGGCATGTTTTCGATCGTAACCAGCACCTCGCCATCAAGGCCGATCTCTTTTTGGAAATCACGGATCCGATACAGCCAGCGCCAGAAACCGATCTCCATCCCCATCCAGGAGGGAGGATGAAAGTTCACCAAAGGGATGCCGGTATCTGCGGCAAGCTCGATACTGTGAAAAAGCGACTGAATCGGGCCGCCCCAGCCGTCAAGTGGCATAAAGGGGGCATGGATGGAGTTGATCGGCGCAATCTCCTGTAGTGAACGCACCACCTTAACCGGATTCACCCGCTGAAAGTCCTGATTAATAATCAGCTCCACCCCGTCAAAACCTGCCTCTGCAGACAGCTCAAAGGCCCGGCGTATTGGCAGGGTAAATAAAGACCCGCTCGAAAGCGATATCTTCAAACCACTACTCATGTATAGGCACCAAAACTTACCTGCAGATAACGCTGCAGATCAGCAACTGTTTCCAGTGAGATCCGCAGGCGCTCGGCATCGGCAGCATGCAGGGTTGATGGCACCAGATGTAGAATATCCCGGCAATCCTGTCCGGGCAGAGCGGTCTGCTCAAGGGCAAGGCGATGTTCACTGAAACAGTGCCAGGCGCGCAAGGTCCGCTCTGCCAGATCAACATCAAGTTTACTGATCCGAACCAGCCCGCGCAACCGCGCCGGCGTTCCAACCAGATCAACGCCATACATCAGGCACAACCCGTCAATCGCGGCAGCCAGCGGCATAAAGGCGTGATCAAGCAAGGAAAAACCGCCCCGGTGGGGACCGCTTTTGGCAAGTTTCAGGCTGCCCATCATGCCGATACCGTTTGAAAGTGTCAGACAACGTTCAACCAGATTACCTACAACATTCCGTCGGCGGAGATAGGTTTGGCAGAGGTCGGCAAACCTGTCGTCAACACCGTCTTCCCCCACCAGCACGGTTCTGTCTGACAGACGTAACAGCTCAATCAGCACTCGCTGATCGTTTCTGACAGCAGCTACCTCAAGGCGTGCCTGCCACTGCTCAAGGTTCCCGCGCCAGTCAGGGTTAAGCGGTGTGATAGACTCTTCAAGGGCAACACCACAGACCCGCAGCCAGGCTACCAACTCCTCTCCCAGCTGCACCATCAACTGATCAGGTACGTCTCCATCCCAGACCAGTGCCAGTTGCACCCGACAAAAACGGGTTGCCTCACGACGGCCGGCCGGCCCCATGACCAGCAACGCAACAGGAGGCAGCGGTTCTTCAATCTGGTTCCTAGCTAACCGCAGACAGCAGGCGGCCAGAGCCTTTAAAAAGGTCTCCGACATGCTGAACAGGGCTACCGGTGAACCAAAACGGGTAAAATGGTGATAGGCATGCTCATAAAAACCGGTCAGCAAGCTGCGCAGCTGCCCCTGCTCAGAGGCATGGGCCAGTTCATCCACCAGCCGGTCAAGCTCGTGCTGCATGGCGCTGTTTTCCTGATCAACAGCTCCTATCAGATCTTCCATCAACTCCAGCAGCTGTGCGATGCCCTCAGGATGCTTCCGGGTTGCCAGCCTGACTGCGGCCTCACGATAGGCAACCGCAAACTCCTCCACCCCGCGCCAGGAGGCAAAATCTTCACCCTTTGCAAGCAGCAGCGCCATTATTTTCCTCCGGTGTCGTGGACATCACGAATCAGAAAGGCAACCATCTCATCGGACGGGGGACGGGTCAGCAGTGAGACCACAATCATCACCAGAATAACCAGCGGCGCGCCGATAAAGGCTGATGAGGTCAAAGGGAAAAGCACCTTGACCAGCGGAATCAGATCTCCCAGCAGCGGCGTTGCAACCGTGATCAGGACTCCCACCAGCATACCGGTCACCACACCGGCGGCGTTGGTACGACTCCACCAGATCCCCAGCAGAAAGGCCGGGAAGATCGTGTTACCTGCCAGGGCAAAGGCCACTGCGGCGATTTCGGCTATCAAACCGGTCTGATTAAGGGTAAAGCCCATCACAATGCCGGCCAGCACCAGAAAGACCCCTTTGGCTACGGTCACTTTGTCACTATCAGTGACGTTGGAACGGATCAAACGGGGGTAAATATCATAGGCAAAGGCAGCAGCTCCGGACTGCAGCAGACCACCGGCGGCATAGAAGGCAGCAGCCATACCGCCGGCCACCAGCAGCCCCACCACCCAGATCGGCAGACCGGCCTGGGTAGCGGCAGTCAGGGTCACCAGATCAGCCTGGGTTGGATCAGGCAGCTTAAAGGTATTGCCGGCACGGGCGTCAAACAGACGGGCCAGCACCCCGTAGGCCGGGGCAGACCAGTAGATCAGCGAGATAAAAAACAGGCCCCAGACCACGCCCCAACGGGCATCACGCATACTGGGAGCAAGATAGAAGCGGGAAAGCACATGGGGCAGCCCGGCAGTGCCAAACATCAGGGTAACGCAGAGCGCCAGCCACTGGAAAAGCGAGATGGAGGCAAAAGGTTCAGACCAATAGAAGCCAAACTGTTCCTGCAGGGTGGTAATCGCCGTACCGTACCCGAACTGGGGCAGTACCCAGAAATAGCCCAGTTTGCGGTTGATGAACATCAATGGCAGCACAAAGGCGATGATCAGCACAAAGTACTGCAGACGTTGGTTTCTGATTACCCCCAGGGTGCCGGATACCACCACAAAGGATACCAGCAGGGCAGCGCCGGTCAGGACAGCTTCCTTGTACTCCAGCCCGAACAGCCAGGAGATCAGCAGGGCGATCCCTCTGAATTGAGCCACACAGTAAATCACGGAAATAACAATGGAGATCAGGGCCACCACCGTGCGGGCAGTGGCAGATTCATAGCGGAACCCGACAAAATCCGGGGCGGTAAACTTGCCAAAACGCCGGATCTGGGTAGCCATCAACACCAGCAGCAGCACATAGCCGCCGGTCCAACCGATCACAAAGGCCATGGCGTAATAGCCCTTCAGGTAGAAAAGCCCGGCCAGACCAAGGATACTGGCGGCGCTCATCCAGTTGCTGGCAATGGCTGCTCCACTGCCGACCCGCCCACTGTAGCTGCCGGAAAAACCGTAGTCGCTGGTCTGGCGCATCTTGCTGCCCAGACCGCTGACAATAAAGAGCAGGAACATCCCGGCAACCATCAGAAGTGGTATAAACTGCACACCTTTTGCCACCATCAGGGCACCTCCCCTTTTTTGCGACCGGTCGCCCTGAAGCGAATGGTTCCCTCCATCCGCCGCAGCTCATGGCGATCCATCCAGAGGTTGAAGACAAGCCCCAGTACAATAAACAGCAGCGGCAGGAACTGTCCTGAGATCCAGAAGTGGATCGGCAGGTTAAAGAAGATCAGCTCCGTCAGCCAGAAGCCATCCAGTGACTCCTCCAGGACCCATATCCCGACCTGCGTCCCCACCACCGCCAGCAGACAGGCCGCCAGCAACAGGGCGATCACCTGCACCTCGCCCCGCATGGTTCCCTGCAGCGGTCTGAAGATATTGATGCTCCGCTTCACGCCGTTATCCGACATGGATGTACCTCCTCTACCCTACTGCTCCGCCCGACGACGGTACTGCACAAAATAGATCTCTTTACCCTCAGCCATAAACTTCAGCATGTACTTGGTACGGGGATACCCTTCTATGTCATGGCGCCAGTGATCAGGCGCCAGCAGATTTTCAAAACCTGGCTGACGCCGCAGCAGATTGGCCACGTCAATGCCGTAATCATCAAAATCAGTGGCAAAGTGCAGAGTAGCGCCGGGCTGCAGGTACGGCTCCAGAAAACTGACAAACTCCTGATTCACCAAACGCCGCTTGCGTTGATAACGCTTTGGCCAGGGATCAGGGCAGTTGATAAAGACCGCCTGCAGTGAAGCCAAAGGCAGACAGCGACGGATAAACGAACGGGCTTCATCCCGCACGATCCTGACATTGGTCAGCTCTGCCCGTTCTGCCCGCTTGCAGCTTTTAAGACAGCCCTTGTTGTAGAAATCCAGGGCGATAAAATTAAGCTCCGGGTGACGGGTTGCCATGGCAACCACAAAATCGCCAATACCGCAGCCGATCTCCAGCACCAGCGGATTATCGTTACCAAAGATCATAGACCACGCCGGTTGTTCGTCAAGCTCGGTGCCGGCCAGAAAAAGTGGGGATGTAATCGGAATAAGTGTGTGCATAATCACGACTTGTAGCATAGCAGCCCTGTTTTTTCACGTCTTTTGCATGTTTGCCATTTGGGCTCAGGTATGGTATAGCCTATCCGCTTATCATTAGACGCACACAGGGAGCATTGGGCTCAATGGAATTTGTTGGTGGATTCATGATCATGTCGATCCTGCTGGGCCTGTTCTTTGCGGCTATCTGGCTCAGCCTGCCCCTGCTGTTGCTGGGGTTGCGTCGTCAAGTCATGGAATCACACACCACACTGATACGGCTTGAGGGACGGATTGCCCGTCTTGAACAGCAGATACTACACCATCAGGCCTCAGCCAGCCAACCGGCAGAGGTCATTGACACGGTATCCGGAGGAGTTGATGGGACTGTTGGAAGGTAAGAAAGCGCTTATTCTGGGCGTTGCTAATGAAAAAAGTATTGCCTGGGCCATGGCAAAGTTGTTCCATGCCGAAGGAGCCGAATTGATGCTGACCTTTGCCGGTGAGGCGATAGAAAAACGGGTCCGCCCCCTGGCTGAATCAATCGGCGCCCTGGTAGCCCCCTGTAATGTTACCAGTGATGAAGAGATTGCCAGCCTGATGGAACTGGCACAACAGCGTTGGGGCGGGATCGATATCCTGATCCACTCCGTGGCCTTTGCTGACAAGGAAGAGCTGAAAGGCACCATCCTCTCCACCACCCGGGAAGGCTTTGCCACTGCCCTGGATATCAGCGCCTACTCCTTTATCGGTCTTCTCAAGGCGGCCCAGCCGCTGATGACCGGACGCGATGCCTGCGCCCTT
>DAIQQT010000078.1:0-8922 GCA_036786685.1 Trichlorobacter sp. | reverse complement strand
GGCTTCTTTTTTACGTCCTTCCTGTTCCGTCTGCCACTGGTGATACAGGTAGGCACGTGGTTCTTTTGTCTGATTGTAGCTGGTCAGGATATCCCGCGCCAGCTCGGTAAACTGACTATGCACCTCGGTTTCCCGTGCATGACTGATGATGGGATAAATCTTGCCATCAGGGTTTGTGTTCAGGCTTTCGACCTTCGGACTTTTAGATATGTAGGTATCCATGCAGCGGTAGCCGCGGTTAATGGCAAAGGCACGTAACAGTGTCCGCTGATCTTTGAAGAGGCCGTCATATTTAATGCGGTTATCAATCAGGCAGGGGATCAGGGACAGGGATTTTTTGTCAATTCCCCGCTGATCAAACAAAGCAAAGATATGCTTACAGTTCTCAAGGCTGGGCATATCCTTGACCGGAATAAGGACCCGGTCAGCAGCGTATAAGGCGTTTTGGGTCAGAATATTCAGGTCTGGCCGGGTATCTAGGATGATTATGCCTGAAATGCCTGATTCTGCCACCATACGACAAAGCGCCATTGGCCCTTTGAAACCGTGATATAACTCTGTCAGGTTATTGGAGGAGGGTATGTAATTAACGCCATACTGCCCTTGATGGAGCAGATCTATCCCTCGGGTGCCGGTCAAGAAATCTTTAACCGTTCCATGGGGCTCTTGCCCCTTTAGTTCAAACATCCGGTCAACAGTAAAGTGATTATCGAAGGAAATGATGGTAACCTGCAGATTTTCTTGCATTGCCTTCAGGAAAATTGCCAGGTTGGTTGCCAAGGTGGTCTTGCCAACACCACCTTTTTCAGATGAAATAGTCAGGATATAGGGAAAATTATTCATGGTGCGCATCATACGGAAAGTGAGCCCTGCGGTCAACCCCGGTTTGACCATCTGGAGCCAGTGTGCTACCTTTCGGACATGAACCTATTTGTAGAACAGACCATACTTACGGTCAGCCGTCTGACCGCCCTGCTGAAAGACCTGCTTGAAGACAATTTTGCCCAGGTCTGGGTTGAGGGCGAACTGTCCAACCTTGCTTTACCAGCTTCCGGACATGCCTATTTTACCCTGAAAGACAGTGGCGCTACGCTGCGCTGTGTGATGTTCCGCAGTTGTCTCAAAGCCCTTAAATTTAAGGTTGAAGAAGGCATGGCCCTGGTTGTGCGGGGACGGCTGTCGGTGTACGACCAGCGTGGCGAGTATCAGCTGATTGTTGAGTATGCCGAGCCCAAAGGACTTGGTGCGCTGCAGGCTGCCTTTACGCAACTGAAAGAACGTTTGGCAGGGGAGGGGCTGTTTAGTGATACCCACAAACAGGCATTGCCATCCATGCCGCAACGTGTCGGCGTTGTTACCTCAGCCACTGGTGCTGTAATTCATGACATACTGAATGTACTCGGACGCCGAAATGCCGGATTGAACCTGCTGATCTACCCAGTGCGGGTGCAAGGCGAAGGAGCGGCTTCCGAGATTGCTACTGCCATTGAGGCTTTCAATAAACTCCAGGCGGCAGATGTTCTGATTGTTGGGCGTGGCGGCGGTTCTTTGGAAGATTTATGGGCGTTTAACGAAGAGGTGGTAGCACGTGCCGTGTATGGCTCAAAAATACCGGTTATCTCTGCGGTAGGCCATGAAACTGACTGGACTATCTGTGATTTTGTAGCAGACCTTCGCGCACCCACCCCATCTGCTGCTGCAGAGCTGGTCTGCGCTGCTAAAGAAGAGTTGCTGAATCAGGTGGAAAGTTTATCGCACCGCCTGGAGCAAACAGTAATTTCCCAAATACGTTTGTATACGAGACAGTTGGAAGGTTTGAGCCGGTCATTGCATGACCCGTCCCGTCTGCTTGGCCATCAGGCACAGCGGGTAGATGACCTGTCTGAACGGCTTGACAGGGCATTACAACATCAACTTATCCGTCAGAGAGAACAGCTGGCCCGCCATGAACAGCACCTTGCCGGCTTGCATCCTGCTGTTCAGATCAGCCGATTGAGGCAGGAACTGCTTTTATTGTCAGAACGTGCTGACCGCCGGGTGACCAGCCAGCTTGAACAGTTCGTACGCATCCAGGGTGAGGCAACAGCACGCCTTGATGCCCTTTCCCCCTTACACACATTGGCCCGTGGATTTACTGTGGTTGAACGTCAGGCAGATGGCAGGATTATACGAAATGCAGCTGAACTGAAGAGTGGCCAGGAAATACGGTTACGGTTCCACAAGGGAACTGCTCTCTGTCTGGTTGAAGAGACCTACAGCGATTCAGGGGTAAAGGCAACCACCTGATCAATACTGTCTGCACCAACCGTAAGCATCACCAGACGATCCACCCCCAGAGCAATCCCTGCTGATGGCGGCATGCTGGACAGCTCTGTCAAAAACGGTTCCGGCAAGGAAAGTTCATTCTTTCCCATCTGGCGCCTGACTTGATTTGTCTCTATAAAACGACGTCGCTGTTCCTGTGGGTCTGTTAGCTCACTGAAGCCATTAGCCAGCTCCAACCCGCCAACGTATAATTCAAAACGTTCAGCCAGGTCAGGATGGTCAGTGCGTAATTGAGCCAATGCAGCAAGCTGAGCAGGATAATCCTGTAAAATGACCGGGACGCTAAATTCTTCAAAAGCCGGCTCCACCTGGCCGGTTAAAAGCTCATCAAAGAGCCCGTTTCCAATACTGGCCAAGGCGTCGGCCTTGGCAAAACGTAAAAACGCTTCCTTGACGCTAAAATGCTGCCAGGTTGCATGGGGATCGATTTTTGAATGATTTCGAGTAAAACAGGCGTCTGTTGTGCAGGAATCTGCTACATGCTGCAGCAAGCCTTGGCAGTCCTGCATCAGGTCGTGATAATCGGCATTGCTACGGTACCATTCAAGCATGGTAAATTCAGACAAATGTCGGGCACCGCGTTCGTCAGATCGCCAACAACGGCAAATTTGGAAGATTTTATCATACCCGCGACATAGCAGCCGCTTCATGCAGATTTCAGGAGAGGTCTGAAGTTGCCAGGCGAGGGTAGGGACAGGATCGATATACTCTTCAGGCGCGTTTGCAGGAATACGAACAGGGGTCTCTACTTCGAGAAACCCCTGTTCTGAAAAAAACTGTCGTATGGCCTGCAGTACCTGCGCCCGGCTATGGAGAGCGCTGTGATGTAACAATCAGTTAGCCTTTAACGCGGGTGGAGTACTCACCGGTACGGGTATCAATCACAATCAACTCATTCTCCTCAATAAAGGGGGGCACACGCAGCACATAACCGGTTTCAACAGTGGCAGGTTTTGAATCACTGCCAGAGGTATCGCCTTTCAACCAGGGGTCAGTCTGGGTGACGCGCAGATTAATGAAGTTAGGCAACGTTACACCGATTGGCTTATCACCAAACAACAGAACAGAAACTTTAGTGTTTTCAAGTAGAAAGTTCTTTGCATCCCCAACCGCATCTTCCTCCATCACAACCTGCTCATAACTCTGCTGATCCATGAAGGTGTAGTGGGTACCTTCTTTATACAGGTACTCCATATCACGCTCATCCATACCTGCCGGTTCAAAGCTTTCACCTGAACGGTAGGTGCGATCCAGTGTAGAACCACTAATCATGTTTTTCATTTTGCACTTGTAAAGGGCTTGACCCTTGCCAGGCTTAACAAAATCGAATGCGGTTACTACGTAGGGATCACCATCAAGAATAAGCTTTGTGCCTTTTTTTAGATCAGCAACTGACAACATAAATTCTGTCTCCTTTGAATAAATCAATAGATATAACAACATAAAACCCATGCACTGCATAAGGCAGCAAGCATGAGTTCAGTGTTGTTGTGTGTGTGAAAAGTTGTTATTTAGCCCGGTAGGTGATCCGGCCACGGGTAAGGTCATACGGTGAAAGCTCAACTGTTACCTTATCGCCAGGCAGGATTTTGATGAAATACTTGCGCATTTTGCCGGAAATATGGGCCAGCACAATATGATCGTTTTCCAGCTTGACCCGAAACATCGCATTTGGCAACGGCTCAATAACCGTGCCTTCAACTTCAATTGCTTCTTCTTTGCTCATGCAGCAGGTTGCTCCTTTGGTTACTCTATCTAAAGTGCGGCGTTACACTACCGGTATTCCATGTGATTTGCAAGCCTTATATCAGAATACCATATACTGTTTCCATATAATAATCGCCCATAAGCTATATTCAAGAAGTTTTTATGTTAAGTAGCGACGACGGCCGCTATCGCGGAAAAAAGACTGCCCATCTGGTTGAAAACCTTCGCTTTTTAGGTGCAAGTATGGACAAGTCGGGAATAAGCATGGTAAGTGCTTTTAAGGTGTCGAGAAAACGGACGGGGAAGAGTCAAAGGCTGCTACGCTTCGCTGTGTCTGTCGACCCATCAACATAAGTGCAGAGGGTGAACATGAAGAGCGTAATAATCCCAATAGGTGCGGGCCTGATAATCTCAGTCGCTGGGTACATCTATAATCAGCGGAAAATTGGCGACTGGATGGAAGCGCGAAGAATCGACAAGTTACCTCGGAGACCTGAGAACATTTGTGGTGTCTGCGGGGCGAAAATGAAGGAACGACAGATTTCAACAGGAGAAATGGCAGGCAAGCGGGTAATGGTTTGTTCCCGCTGGCCTGATTGTCGCAAGGTCGATTGGGACGGTGCTAGATGAGGCCGGCATCGACGGCAGCAGAGTAGACAGGGCACAACGTTGATAGCCGTGCAGGGGGAAGCCCCTCACCTGCCCCGCGGGGCGGTTCAGGCGAGGGGCCGCAAAGACGGGGGAGACGTTGAAGATCAGTCAATTCGCTGTTGCGAAATCCGAATACTTCTAGCGAGTCGTACAATCGAGCAGCCCACAACGGAAGCGGGTATAGCTCACGATCAGCAACGACGGATGAACCTGCACCCAAACCGGCATACCTACGAATGACCAAAAACAGTGGTATAGGACTAAACGGCAAACCCAGTATAGGGATTTTCAGTTTTTGTAGGTTACGGAAACGGCTCTCATATTCTGCCAATGGTCGAATTTGTTTATCAATCATTTCCTGAGTGTGAGCAATCAGAACAACGTTCCAACCGAGTTTGCGATGCTGTGTAAAAAACTCAATCCAACCCAGATTATCCTGCCATTTGCGAGTGTTGAAAACTAACTGAGCCTCATCTAGCAACAACAGACCTGACCCCTCGGAATAACTACCATCATCCTGATATAGATCAACGGCGAGCTCACGCGGGTTGATATGTTTTATCGCATCGAGCGAGTCAACACGAAAAAAACGTTTATGCAAGCTAGCGGATTTACGATATTTGTAGTCACGCGACCAGTCAAGTGGCAGCCTCGACAGCAGCGAACGACCGGCAACAACGTCTGACCATCCATCTACAAGCGAAAAATTAGCAGCGACAACACCGCCTTTTCGGAGGTGAGCTATTGCACGAGCGACGGCGGCAGCAGATTTGCCGGAACCTGGGGTTCCCTGTTGGATCTCAATCATATTATGTCACCAGTTTGAACAAACGGGCCAGAGGAGCGACAAACAAAAACAGGATGTATCCTTGAGCAATCCACGTAACAAGAGACAAGAAATACGAGACGGGGAATACCCAATTAAGAGTTGTAAGGAAAACTGCAAACGTTTGCCCCGTAGGGGTGGAGATCATAGGAGGCAGGGCAGGCCCATCTGGGAACATGCCGACGACTCCAACAGCAAAATCGATCAGTCCTTCGTAACCACCATTGATAATATCAACGATCAGGTTAGCCATATGGACAATAAGACCGAGTAGGAACGATTTGAAAAAACCAGTTATCGCAGCAACCATTTAACTACCCCCCCTGTACCACCGCACAACAGCCATTACAGCACCAACAGTCAACAGCAAACTGAGTGACCAACGAAGGACAAGAGCAACTGGGTCAAAAACTGATAACGACAGGGATATATTATTGCCGCCCCATATCGGGAGGGTAAAACTAGGCGCTACTGGCGAGGCCTCAAGCGGTGACAACATTCCCCTAAGACTGAGCAAGAGGTTGAAGGGCCACGCTGTTTCGAGGCTACCTAAAAGTTTTGTACCATAGCTCCAATTTATAGTCTTGAGAGTTGGAACGTCACCCGGATCAACAGGAGGGTCGGGATCGTTAGTATCGGCTTCGGCATCAGCAATCAGTGTAGCCAACTGTTGTTCAAGCTCCGCGAGACGAGCCTGAGCAGTACCCAAAGCTATGGCAAGATCAGACAACTCTCGTTGTTTTTCTGGGTTCGTAGGATCAGCGTTAGCCGCTGCTACTGCGGCATTATGCCTATTTTGTAGCTCATTTACAGCAGTACGTGCAGCATCGACAGCGGATTGTGCTGCGGCAATGGCTTTCGAACGCTCGTCTATTTCTGTCCATTTTTCCGGCCTAACAACATCAGCAGGAGGAGCCCACGGCAGGCCGGTAGTGTCATCGGTGAATTCGGGAACGTATGTAGGATCAGAAATCATCTTATCCAGCTCAGCCTGTAAAGCGGAGTCAGTAACAACACCAGCAGGAGCTATTGACGTGCGAAACTGGGCAGGTGTAGCGGGTGATGGTGGAGGAGGTGGAACAACGCTAAAGCGAATTTTTACACCAGCAAAGCAGTCACCAGTAGTACCGCGAGGAGCACCGGCAAAATCAACCTGACCATTACTCCAATGGTCTGAACAACTCCAAGAGCTCCAACCTCCAGTGTGACCTGGCGTGTATGATGTAATTTTTATTGGAGAGCCAGAAGGATTTGAATAGATTTGGCCGACACTCGCAGCAAGAGAGTTCACCCGATCCAGTAGTACGGGGCCTGCAAGAGTGGCAGCGGATAATTTCGGATATTTTGCCGGATCAGCCTTAGCAGCAGCCATTACATTGTTTGTCGGAATTCGCATACTGATTGGGCGAGTAGCCAACATCAGGCCGACTGTTGCGGCTCCACGAGAGTACCATGCGGCATCGGACGCACGAGAAACAAAATTGTCGGTAACTGCATAATTTGAACCAGATCGGTGGTATATGTAGACTCCAGTCGCAAGGGTAATCGCAAGGACACCTCCTGCAACGGCGGGGAGAGGTACAGCAGCACGAGCGTTTACAGGTGTATTTATAAGTAAAATTGCGATGAGACAACAAGAGATGAAACGACGCATTTGGAGGGCTCCGGTAAACGGCTGGAAGGGGCGAACAACCAGCCGTTGGATTTTTGTATTACTTGGTGAACTTCTTGTACAGCTTCCAGCCGATACCTGCGGCCAGAATGATTCCAGCGATTGGCATAGCTGCGGTAATAGCAGGAGAAAGTTCAGCAGTTACGGCAGAGCTGACGCCGGTGAAATTCAGAACGGGATCGGCGAAAGCGTTTACAGCAGTTACAGCGGAGAGTGCAGCAGCACCCATAATTACAGACAATTTTTTCATAATTTTTAATCCTTTCGTTACGTCTCACGACGTGTGTAGTAGTGATTATGCCCCTATTATGACAACATCATTTTGAACGTTAAATAAACTCGGTTAATCCCCCAAGAGAATATCCAGACAAACATACCGAGCGAGAGACCGCCGGTCAGAGGTGTAAACCATTCCATGTCAGCCCCTCCATGTTACGGCGAAAATAAGAGAAATGAGCAGGCCACAGCCTAAAGCACCGTAGTGATTAATTGAGGAGGTGAGCCCATTCATCGCATCAATCAACGCTGTAGCCTGTTCAAAAGTCATCTGTTACGCCTTTGGAGCGAAACAGAAATTGTCGGTTTCGACGAGCCGCTCGTGAGGGCCTTCTTGATTCAGATCATCGCTGTTTTTACTGAAGACTTTAATCACGCATTTTTCGCCTGCTTGATCTACGGTCAGGAATTGCCGGAGAAAGCCTTTGGCGGTATTCTGTACAGTACCCAACCCCTCGCATTTGATTTTTACTTTCATGGTTAATAACCCTTTCTGTTGGCCTTGCTGGCCCGTTTTCTGCGACACTAGAAAAAACGTAGAAACGCAGCTAGAAGTTTTTTGTATAGAATCCACTTTTTTTCAGTTCGCCTGATTTAGTGAGAATTTGTTTTACATTATTGTAACTTGAATTTGGGTAAGAATCCTTTACAAATCGGACGGTTGCGCTTAATAGTTCACGTGGTGGTGCATCCTTTTCATGTCTCAGTTGTTTGAAGGTTTCAACGACATAAGAGCAGTATTCGTCGTAATACTTTGCTGCATTTTCTTGGTTCGCAGGCAAGCGGGTGTAGGCAATGGCAACCTTAGCCTTGTTGTTGATTATACGGAACCAATCACCGAGGGAGTCCAGCATCTGAAGGAAGGCACGGACATGGATGGCTTCAATCTCTATGGTTAGGGCCACTTTGCCATTGCTGGCAGGTTCAACGTTGAATGGGAAATGTGTTTGAAGTGAGTACATGGTTTAATCCTTTCAAAATGGGAGGTCACAACAGAGGCGGCTGTTTTGAATGATATTTTCATGTTTTTGAGACAAGCGACTGTAGCCGTCTGTAACAACGTCTTTCAGGAAATCGGCGAAGTCAGCTACACCAACGGCTTTTTTAATCATTGCCAGAGTGGGGGCATACTGTTTTTTGATGTATTCCTGCACTTGTGAAACGAGCTTGATTGCTTTTGCGGTGGTGATTTTGAGTTTTTCGGTATGGTGAAGCCAGTTAAACCACCAGTCTTGCAGGGTGCAACGGCTTTTGTTGGAGTCATCTTTTTTAATAAAGGCTATGTATTGATTGATGATACCGGCAGCAACGAAGCCGAGATCAAGCCGGCGAAGGATTTCACCAGCTGCAACGGTGGCGCGATCATCACGGAGCTGAAGTTCAAAGCGGAGCCACTTTTCTGCAAGGCCGAGCTGGGCGGCTTTATCGTAAACGCGGAACATTACGCGGGATGTGCCAGAACCAA
>DAIQQT010000077.1:0-8925 GCA_036786685.1 Trichlorobacter sp. | reverse complement strand
AATACCGATACTGCCGCTCAGGCTTACCTGCTGTCCTGCCGGGTTAAACGGATCAGCAAGGCTGGCCAGGATCCGGTAGGACATGGTAACTGCCTCGTGACGGCTTTCACGCCCCGGCAGAATAAAGGCAAAGACATCGCCGCCAAAGCGGCAGAGGGTGTCGTTGGGGTGCAGCAGCTTACGGAGCCGTTCGGCAATCATGATCAGCAGGCGGTCCCCGGTTTCATGGCCCAGGGTGTCATTGATCAGCTTAAAGCGATCAATTCCGAAGAAAAGGACCACGGTAAGCTCGCGGTCGTTGCGTTCCTTCTGGGCTGTTGCCAGGAAGAGGCGGTCAGCAAACAGCGAACGGTTGGGCAGGCCGGTTAGCAGGTCATGCAGAACCATGTGCGAGACCTGATCGGCCAGTTGTTTCCGTTCAGTAATGTCGGAACGGCAGCCCCGTCGTCCCAGAAACGTGCCGCTTGCATCAATGATCGGACGGCAGGTATGGCGTACCCAGCGGATGCTTCCTCCCTTGGTAACGATGCGATATTCCAATTCTTCATCACTGCAGTTAGACAGATCAGCCTGCTCCAGCGCCATCTGGTCAAAGGTTGTACGATCTGCCGGATGGATCATCTCTTCCATGAGCTGAGGATTGGCATACAGCTCTTCCCGGCTATAGCCGGTTACTTCGAGGCAGGCCGGGGAAATGAACTCAAAGCTGCCATCAGGGCGGCGCCAGTAGGTGAAGTCATTGGTAAATTCAGTAACAATCCGGTAGCGCTGCTCGCTTGACAGCAACGCCTTGGTCTGATCTTCCAGTTCACGGACCATGTTGTTGAAGGCGCCGGTCAGGTTGCCGATCTCGCCATTAACCGGCAGGTGGATGAAACGGTCTTCACCCTGTTTTTCCGGTAACCGGGCAACATGGCTGGCCAGTTGGGAAAGTGGGCGGGTTAGGAGGCGCATCATGGTCAGCACCACTAGTACGGACAGTGCCATACCGACCAGTGTGGCGGCAATAAACCAGTGGCGGGCAGTACGCGCCTGGGCAAATACCTCTTCTTCCGGGTAGCTGGCAGCCAGGATCCAGTTCACTGATTTCAGGCGTTGCATCGAAGCGATCAGAACCTGGTTACGCATACCCAGGTGGCGACCTGTTGAGGTCCCCACACGCAGTGCTTTTTCTGTAAGTGGCCCAGCACCCTGGGAAACAGGCTGTAGAATCCTGCTGTTTTCTGCGTGCAGCAGAACCTGTCCACTGCTGGAGATAAGGCGGAGTATTCCACTTTTACCCAGTGCTATGGATACATAACGTGATAACGGGTTTTTTTCGTACAGGTTAAAACTTCCGGTCATGACCGCGATAATGTGTCCGTCTGGTCCTGTAACCGGTGCAGTAAACACTATAGCGGCGCTTCCCTTGGTGTGACCATGCTGTGTCGGGTCGCTGATAACCGGCTTAGCCTGTTGGATGGTTTGTTTAAAATATGGCTGGTTGGCAATTGATTCTGATCTATCGTGATGATGGTGGTCTGATGTGGCGATCAGGTGTCCATCTGTTCCATACAAGTGAAGATGATTTTTGAAAAAGCGGCGCAATCCGGTACGGCTGGCAAGGTATTCCTGAACAGTACGGGGGTTGTTTAAGGTGCTGGCTGGAAATGGCTGTGCATTAACCTGTAATGCTTCTTGAATATTGGTCAGTGCGGCATCAACATCGCCGGCAAGGTAGCGGACAATATCAGACTGCTGTGCTGTAAGGGTCTGCTCATATTCGCGCTCAAAAAAAGTCAGCGTGGCTAGAGCGGTTACCAGCATCAGCACCAAGATCAGACCGGTCACCGCCAGGGTCATCCTGGCCCGCAATGAGGGGTGCAGAAAACTCATACGTCGTTATATCCCGCCCATACAGAAGTACTTCACGTTACAGAACTCCTCGATACCGTACCAGGAAGTTTTGACATGTCGATCCGTACAGGCAATTTCAATAGCCTTGCCGTTATCTGCGTCAAGCAACGGGCCGTTCAGGCTCAGCATTGGCATCACCTCTGGTTCATAGTCAGTGTGTGGTTGAGCACTATAACAGATGTCCATGGCTCTGTCATTGCAGCTTTTGTTACGATCTGCCGTTTTTACAACTCCTTTTTCATGACATAGTCATCCATTACAAAGCCGTTGCCGATCTCATTGACCACCGACTCAGCAACTTGATACCCGTTGCGCTGGTAGCTGTTGATTGCTTTGTGATTGTATTTATTGACATTCAGGATAATGGTCGTGGCACGCAATGACGTTGCGCGTTGCTCTATCTCTGCCAGTGCTGCAGTGCCGATACCTCTGCCGTGGCAGGCAACATCGAGATACAGTTTGTGCAGCTTTATGCTTTTTTCTCCATAGGAGCCGAATGCAGCAAAGCCGATCATTTCCTCGTTATCAAGGATTTTCAGCCAGGTGATACCTTGTTCCGCTATCTCAGAGGCTATCCGGTCTGTTGAGTAACCTTCTGCCAGCATGTAGTCGATCTGTTCCACGGTAATGATATTTGGGTAGTGGGCATGCCAGATACGGTAGGCAGCATCCTGCAGAATCGGGATATCGTTAATGGTAGCTGTTTCAAAGCGGAGTTTATTGTTCATGATGCCCTCCCGGAAAAGCAAAAGGCTCCTGGGGTGGAGCCTTGAAGATAAGCTGGAGCCACTTAGCGGAATCGAACCGCTGACCTACTGATTACGAATCAGTTGCTCTACCATCTGAGCTAAAGTGGCGTGAAGAGAGCTAATCTTCTATACTATTGAGTTGTTTAAGTCAAGTCCGGGCAGGATCGCAGGGCACACCTTATCTCTTTGTTTTAAGATGTCTGATTGACATAAACGGTGTTTTATGTAAACTGCGTAAGTGGCGTTATTATACAAATTCTGATGTTTGAATAAATATAACAAAATCGGTAATAAAGACAGATTTATAATAAATAGATAGGTGTTATGTTGTGGGTGTAATGTTGTGGAGGAGAGCGGCATGAATACTGCAGCCCAGCAAACAATGGGATTTGATGGTGAAGTGTCAGGCATGAGCCTGACGGATCTTTTGCAGCTCAAAGCTATGGGGCGTTTCAGTGGACGAATCGTGGTGGAGCAAAATGGTAAATCAGGCCACCTCTTTTTCCGGGACGGTGATTTGGTACATGCTCAGCTTGAGCAGTTTGAGGGAAAAGATGCCTTTGCACGTATTCTTGCCTGGGGAGGTGGTACCTTCAGGGCTGAGCCGAAGGTAGGTACTACGCGTCAGACAATCAACGAAAGTTTTCAGTATCTTCTGCTGGATGCTCTGCGTTTGCAGGACGAGATCGCTGCAGGAATGGAGCAGCAGGGTCCTGCATCAGGAGCGGTAGCTGCTGCGTCAAAAGGGGGGGCGATGAAGGATCGATTGTCCGGTATTGCTGGCTTACAGGATGTTGTCTTGACCGACCGGAGTGGTACGCTAGTTCAGTCCATTGGGGGCAATGCTGAGGCCCTTGCTGCTCAGGGTATGTATCTGGTATCGACATCCTGCCAGATTGGTGAGGAACTGGGTTTGGGCAGCTTCAAAGGGGCTGTGGTACAGGGAGGTTCTGGCCATGTTGTCACGTTTGAAGGGGCTAAAAATTATCTTTTCATTGGGGTGCAGGGAGAAGTCAAGCCCTCTGCAGTTGAGGCTGAAGTTCGGCGTGCCCTGGCGAACCAAGGGTAGGGGGTAACGATGGAAACCGTTCTTAGGAGTGTGGTTACATCACCAGGGGTGATTGGCGGCATGATTGCAGATGATAGCGGTCAGTTGCTGGTCCGCTCAATGCCTGATATGTACGATAGCGGGCAGCTTGCCAGAGTTGGCACGCTATTGATGGAGCAGCAGTTCGGTATTGAAGAGGCAACTGGCGGGGTTAAACAGTCAGAGATCCGTTTTGAACTGGGCAAGCTGATCACCCGTACGGCTGGTGAGCGTTCTCTGGTGCTGCTCTGTGAGCCTGGTGTCAATATTCAGGTCCTTTCAATCGCTTTGAACGTGGCGGCAAAGAAGCTGGAAAAACTACCGGTACAGCCGGTAACTCAGCAACCTGCAGCCGCTCAACCCAGTCAGATGACTCCGCCGCTGCAGTCAGGCACCGGCTGGACCTTTATGCCACTGCAGATTGAAAGTGGTAAGATGTTGTTACAGGTGCAGATAGTGGATAGAACCGGTGGAACGTTCTGGTCTTCAATGGAGGAGCATGTCTCGGTCAATCGTGCCACCTGCCGTAGTATCTGGCGTCATTACAGTTCACGTCCTTCAAAGAAGTTTTTGCTGACGAATCCTCGTAATGAGCTTAACTCTATTATTTCATTGGATATTATTGAAGACGACAAAGAAAATATCTTTGATGGCAGGGCGTTGATTACCTTGGCTGCTGCAGAACATCTGCAACTGAAAGAGGGAGACCGGGTGATGGTTGAGGTGCCGAAGGGCACTGGTCTGTTCGGATGGGAAGGCATCTAAGTTTTAATGGCGTTGTGAGATGTTAAACCGGGCCGCACTTTCACAAGGGTGCGGCATTTTTTATTGCTTCTACAGGAGGGTTAAGAGCGATTATGTAGCTAAGAGCTGTGCCAGGTTGCAGGATCAGTGAGCTGTGGTAATATATATAAATTAGGATCTGTTATCAAAACTGCAGAGGGGGGCAGCTGCATGAAACATATGCATCGTATGATGCTGGCAGCAGGTGTGACATTGTTGCTGCTCTTGCTGTCGTTTGTTGCCACGGCAGCCCAGACTGTACGGGTGGGCTACGAACAGAACCACCCCATGGTCAGCACTGCAAATGATGGCAGGGCCCAGGGGATCATGATTGATATTGTTGAAGAGGTGGCCCGGCGTGAGGGCTGGACGTTGCGGTATGCCCCCTGTGTCTGGAAAGAATGTCTTGAAAGTCTGGAACGATCCGAGATTGATCTGCTGGTGGGCATTGCCCATACCCCGGAAAGAGCACAAAAATACAGCTACAATCAGCATACGGTTATATCGAACTGGGGGTTGTTGTACAGTCGTCCGGGAGTACGTCTTGAAAGTTACGTTGACCTGGCCGGAAAGCGGGTCGCTGTAGTTAGGGACGATGTCTACTGCAACAGCTTTGTGAGGATGCTGCAGCAATTCAATATTCGCTGTGATCTGGTGTATGCGGATAGTTTCAGAGATGTCTTTGATATGCTTGACTGGGGAGAGGTGGATGCCGGGGTTGCCAACCGCTTTTTTTCACTGCTGAACGAACGATCTTTCAAGGTTAAGCCGACCCCGATTATCTTCAGTCCGGTCTCAGTGCAGGTGGCTGCCCCAAAGGGGAAGCATGCCGAGCTGCTGGCCTCTTTTGATAAACAGCTTGAAGCTATGAAGAAGGACAGGAATTCGGTGTATCACCAGTCTCTGAAGCGCTGGCTGGGGATTGAAGGGGCCGGATACGGTATGCCGCGCTGGCTGCTGTGGAGCCTGGGGGGGGTGTTGGGGGGAGCCCTGCTGCTCGGTGTCTTTGTGGCCCTGCTGCGACGTGAAGTACAACGAAAAACAGCCGATCTGAATCATCAGGTTGAAGAAAGGCGCAAGCTGTTTGCTGCCGTAGAACAGAGCGCCAACTCTGTGGTCATTACCGACACACAGGGAGTGATCGAATATGTCAACCCGCATTTCTGTATGGTTACCGGATATTGTGCTGAAGAGGTAATCGGACGCAAACCAAGCCTGCTCAAATCAGGTAAGCAGCCGCAGGCGATGTATGCTGAACTCTGGCAGACCATTACGTCCGGTCGGGAATGGCAGGGGGAGTTCTGCAATAAACGTAAGGACGGTACGCTTTACTGGGATCTGTGCAGTATTGCGCCGATCAGGAACGAGGCTGGTGAGATTACCAATTTTATCGCGGTCAAAGAAGATATTACCAGCCGCAAGGCCCATGAAGAGGTCCTGAAGTGGCAGGCCAGCCATGACAGCCTGACCGGGCTCTATAACCGCTACTACCTTGAAACGTATCTGGGGACGGCTGTTAAACGGATGGAGCCTCAGCAGGCCCTGTCCCTCCTGCTGATTGATATCGATAACCTCAAGTTCGTCAACGATACCTTTGGTCATGATTTTGGCGATCTGTTGCTGATTGAGGTTGCCAAACGCCTGAAAGAGACAGCTTCTACAGATTCAGTGGTGGGACGGTTTCTCGGGGATGAATTCTATCTGGTGACCCCGCTTGGCGGTGGACGGGAGATGGCCGTTGATCTTGCCCATCAGGTAAAACGGCTGTTATCAGAGCTGTTTGTAGTGGAAGAGGTGGAACTGGCTGTCACTGCCAGTATTGGTTTGGTGATCTACCCGGATGACGGAGAAGAGGAACAGAATCTGCTACGCAATGCCGAGGCAGCCCTGCATGAGGCCAAGCGGTTGGGGCGTAACACCATTGTCTGCTATACCAGTGACTTCCATCAGCAGGCCCACTACCGTCTGATGCTGGCTTCACGGCTGCACCGGGCGTTGGAAAACCGGGAGTTTTGCTTGGTGTATCAACCCCAGGTCTGTCTGGCAACCGGTGTGGTGACCGGGGTTGAGGCACTGCTGCGCTGGGAATGCTCCGATCTGGCGCCGGTGGGGGCTACGGAGTTCATACCGATCCTTGAAGAAACCGGTCTGATTGTGCCGGTGGGTACTTGGGTTTTACAGCAGGCCTGTTGTCAGGCCGTAGCCTGGCAGCGCTCCGGTACGGCCACGCTGCGTCTCTCGGTCAATATTTCAGCCCTGCAGTTTCAGCGGGGGGATCTGCCTGAGACTGTTCGCCAGGTCTTGGCCGAATCAGGGCTTGCGCCGGAGCTGCTCTGTCTTGAGCTGACGGAAAGCATGCTGATGATTGACACGACCCATGCCCAGCAGAGGTTGGAGGAACTGCGTGATCTGGGGGTTAGCCTGTCGCTGGATGATTTTGGTACCGGCTACTCATCACTGGCCTATCTTTCCCGTCTGCCGGTGCAGGAGTTGAAGGTAGATCGTTCATTTATTCATCGATTGTACAAGACTCCCTCAGATACGGCGGTGGTTAATACTATCATCGCCATGGCGCAGGAACTGGGGCTTGAGCTGGTTGCCGAAGGGGTTGAGACCCAGGAGCAGCAACAGCATCTGCTGAGCCGGGGCTGTACAACCATTCAGGGCTTTCTGTTCAGTACTCCGTTAGCGCCAGATGAGCTGGCTGTTTTTATGGAACAGCGGAGGAATAATGGATAGTACCTGTAAGCCGGATCTGCTTGAGCGGGCTGCTGAGCTGATCTGTAATGCCGATTGCTTTGTCATTACCGCCGGTGCTGGCATGGGGGTGGATTCTGGTCTGCCTGATTTTCGCGGCAATCAAGGCTTTTGGCAGGCCTACCCGCCCTATGCCCGTCTTGGTCTTTCCTTTGTGGAGTGCGCCAACCCGGAACACTTTGAACGTGATCCTGCCTTTGGCTGGGGATTTTATGGCCACCGTACCAATCTGTACCGGGATACCGTACCCCATGAGGGATTTCAGATTATCCGGCGCTGGATTGATCAGAAGGCTGCACCGTACTTTGTGGTAACGTCCAATGTTGACGGCCAGTTCCAGAAGGCAGGATTTGATGAGGACCGGATGCTGGAGGTGCATGGTTCAATCCACTGGCTGCAGTGCAGCAGTTCCTGCAGTGATGCTATCTGGCCCAACAACGAACAGATCCCCGTTGATGAGACCACCATGCGGGCCGGGCATATTCCCCGCTGCCCCCGTTGCAAGGCTGTCAGCCGTCCCAATATCCTGATGTTCGGCGATTGGGGGTGGTTAGCGCAACGCACCTACCAGCAGGAGAAACGGTTCCAGCGGTTTATGGATGAACAGGAGGATCAGCGGATTGTGGTAATTGAAATGGGTGCCGGTACCGCTATTCCCACCATCCGTAGCACCTCGGAGCGGCTTGGCTGGCGTCATGCCGGTGCAACCGTGATCAGGATCAATCTGCGTGAGCCTGAAATACAGGCGCCCCATATCGGCCTGGCCTGTGGTGCGCTTGAAGGATTGAGGGCGATCGATGCAGGGGTGGCTAGCGCAGGCTGAAACGGATCGGCAGGACGGCCCGTACGGCAATCGGTTTGCCGTTATGATGGGCCGGTGTAAAATTTGAACTGCGAATCGCCTCCTGGGCAGCGTCGGCAAAGCCGTGGCCTGGATCGTCCAGCACCTCAAGCCGGGTCAAGTTGCCGGTTTCACTAATGCTGAGCCGTAGTACGACAATCCCTTCCTTCCCACGACGTCTGGCCAGTGGCGGATACACCGGTTGCACCTGTTTTCTGAAGGCCGGTCCATTGGCGCTGCCAAAGGTTGTCTCCTCTGGTGCTGTTCGACTGCTGCCCGTTGTCGAACCTGCCCGTGGTACCGGTGGCGGGAAGGCTGTCTCCTGTTGGCCCGTACCACTCCCTCTGGTGCCCTGTTTTGCGCTGTGTCCGGCTGCTGTTATAGTTTCAGGAGGCGCTTCGCTACGCTTTGCTGTGTGCAGGTTATTATTTGACGGTACTGCTGGTGCTGGTGAAGGCAATGGTGGCGGTGCCGACGTTACCGGTGGCATGGGGACTCTCCGGCTGTCGGCAGGCAAGGGGGGGGGCGGGGACGCTATCCCTTTGCCGGTTTGTTGTGGCGGTGGAGATACAAGGTGGGTCATCACAATGTTGCTGGCTGGTTCAGGGGAGGGGGGAATAAGGGGCGGTGCCAGCGTAATCGCGGTTACGAACACCAGTCCATGCAGCAGCAGTGAGGCAAGCAGGTAGAGCCGGATGGAGCGGAGTTTCCAGCTTTGGTGCGCAGTGGTCATGGATCAGTGCTGTTCAGTCAGTTTGTCCGCCAGATCGCGCGCATGATGATTAGAGACCATGGTGACGGTGCCCGCCATC
>DAIQQT010000076.1:0-8932 GCA_036786685.1 Trichlorobacter sp. | reverse complement strand
TATGGTGGGGAATCTGCTTATAGCTTTCAGTATCGAGATTTTTCTCTAGAAAAGTATTACAAGGATAATGACTGGCTTATCAGCAATAAGGGATTTTCAATAAAGGATGCACATAAGGTTGTACAAAGCATCGGAGAGGTGCAGAATCGGAAATTATTCCATTGTATAAAGGGCCTAAAAACAAAGAGTCCAGAGATCTGGACATTACTTCCAGCATTCAAATTTACTGGCAGGGATGTAGCAGAGACTGCACAAATGGATCATACAAAAGTCAACAATATACTCCTCGCCTTTACTCCTCCATATGGAACAAGTAATGAATGTTTCAATGCTTTAAATGACTTCAATATCGCTAATGCTTATCCATTGATTAATTTTGACAATGACGAATACATCCTTTTTCAACATTATAGTATTGTAGAAGCTTTGTATGAGACACCCTTCTACTGGATGGGCTCAGATAAGTTTTATGTAAACACTGCTATGAAACATAGAGGTGAATTTACAGAAAGCTTTTGTACACGTCGTCTGGAAGCTGTTTTCGGCAAGCGAAGAGTATTTTCCAATGTGCATATTGTTGACTCGAAGGGTAACTACGCCGGGGAGATAGATGTCCTTGTTGTGTTTGCAGACAGAGCCATTGTGTTACAGGCAAAGTCAAAACGATTAACTTTAGAAGCGAGAAAAGGCAACGACAGCTGCATCAAAGAGGACTTCAAAAAAAGCATCCAAGACTCGTATGACCAAGGCCTATCATGTGGGAAACTGTTAGAGGACAAGCGATATAAACTTCTTCACAGTAGCGGGCAAGAGCTGCAATTGCCGAGGTGCTATAAAGAGATTTTCATACTTTGTGTGGTTTCTGATCACTACCCAGCACTTAGTTTTCAGGCTCGTCAGTTTCTGCACCATGAGCAGACACAGAGCCTTCTGCCACCATTAATCATGGATATATTCCTTCTTGATGTAATGGCAGAAATGTTGAACTCTCCGTTGTTATTCCTTAGCTATCTGAATAGAAAAGCATTGTATTTTGATAGAGTTAGCTCAACACATGAAATTACGACACTCTCATATCACCTAAAGCAAAATTTGTGGGTGGACCGTGAAACTGACTTTATATATTTGTGTGATGATATCTCGGCTGACCTTGATCTAGCCATGATGGTTCGTCGTGACGGAGTATCAGGAAAGGCAACTCCAGACGGAATCCTAACTCGATTAAAGAAAAAAACCATGTGGAAGCTTGTTGATGGCATTGAAGATAGGGAGGACCCCGCCACAGTAGATTTCGGCTTCATGCTATTGACATTAGCCGAAGACACTATTGATAAGATAAGTAAAGGCATAGACAGAATGGTTGCAATGCTTAGAAGTGATGGCAAGCATCATGACTTGACGCTCGCTATCAGTGAGGGGAATACAGGCTTAACTATACATTGTAACGATGATCCGCCTAGAATAGCAATTGAGCGCCTTGGAGACCATTGTGAGCGGCGAAAGTACACGCAACGAGCTGACAACTGGTTCGGCATATGTATTACTCCTTCCAACGGCCTTTCAATACGCTTTGGTGTTCGGCTAGATTACAAATGGAAGCAATCAAAAAGAATGGACGAGATCGTTAGAGATTTACCAGAGGGGCAGAAGAGGGGGGATTTCGATCCTAGATTTACCGGCAGAAAAATAGAGAGAAACCAGCTGTGCCCCTGTGGTAGCGGCATCAAGTACAAAAAATGTTGTATCGACCGATAACACGCGAATAGACCTGTTTCGCTTCACTCACAGGTCATCTGCAAAGCCGTTACATGAACCCTGCGCTTGTTCGGATATTAAAGGCTAAAGTGCTTCGGTATGTAAGGATTTAATGCACTAACAGCCACCTCAATCCCAACAACTCGGTTGAGCTGATCTAAATGAAAACGAGGCTTGGCGCGAGATGGCAACGACGCGAAGTAGCGGAGCAGTGAAGGAAATACGGACAAGGCCATGAAAAGCAGAGATGTTTAACGTCAACTAACCAGATGATTATGCTGCTTCTTTACGGTGAATATAGTCTCCCGCTGCTTGGGCCAATAGACCGGAACGAGTCATGTGGTAGCGTACTGCGTAGCGATCAATCTCCTGCAGAAGATTTTCTGACAAAGTAATATTAACCCGTTTAGCTTTAACCTTGAGCTTGGCAAGGTCAATGTCTACCAAGAGCCAGACTCCGCCTTGATATTCAGGGTTGGCGGTCAATTGTTCTAATGGTGTTGGTGCCGGTACAGGTATATCTTCGCCTTCAAAATACACTTCTGCGGCCTCCTGAATCATGCGGGGTAAATCTTCCCACTGATCGGCGGCAGAGAAACAACCGGGAAAATCGGGGATAGTTACACCATGGGCGTGTTGATCGTCGCCTACGTGAATATATGCGGGGTATAACATGTTTATCTCCATTCCCAACCGGCCTGACGGTAAATGTTTCGCAAGGTTCCGATTGGCATCTCTTTACGTGGATGAGGCACTACCACATGACCAGCTTTTGACGGGTGTTTGTACTTCTGGTGGTCGCCCTTGCCGCCGACACAGCACCATCCCTCGTTTTCAAGTCGTTTAATGATCTCTTTACTGGTCATGGATTATTTTATACACACCAATACACACTAGGTCAAAGTAAAAAACAAGATACGGTGGGGGTCCCAACCCGGAAGAAGCAATGGCCAAAACCCGCCGATGTTTTCTCAAGTACATCAGCCCGCTGGCACTTTGCACAAAAGCCTTTCTCCGGCATCACTTCTCATGCTAACAAACCATATCCTTTTGATGACGAGGCGCCTATGTCAAACGTACGCTCCCACAGCCATGTAACCAATCTCTCCGGCAACGAGATCTACTGCCTGAAGAAGCTTTCCCTAAACCCCGGCAACATCTGCATCGGCAACAGCGTCTTTGCCCTGGGGATTCTTGGCAGCCTGACTGCAGGTTTGAATATTCTGTTTGGCGGCGAGATACCGGATGTAACCAGCCTGATCCACGATGGCCGTATAAACGCCATCAACCGGATGCTGGAAGAGGCAAAAGCAAGCGGCGGCACCGGCGTTACCGGCGTCACCACGGAACTGATCAGCCACGGCAGCAATATTGAATTTCTATCCATCGGCTCGGTTGTCCACAGGACAGGTGCAACAAACGAAACCCTCTCTTTTTCCACCTCTGCAGATGCCCAAGAATTGTACTGTCAGGTTGATTGCGGTTTTAAACCGATTCAGTATGTTATCGGCAACGTGGCCTACTCCATCGGGCTTGGCGGCAATGTCTTCGGTTTTCTGAGAAGTCTGGCCAGGGGAGAGGTCAAGGAATATTCCGAGATTTTTGACCGGACACGGCATCTTGCCCTTGAGCGGATTACCCGGGAGGCGCGGCAGTGCAAGGCCAATGCGGTGATCGGCATAAACACCACCATTACCCCGCTGATGGGGGCCCAGGAAATGCTGATGCTTGGCACCGCGTCATCCCACCCGGCTCTTGGCGAGTATGCCACACAGCCGATTACTTCGGACATGACCAACGAAGAGCTGTGGAATATGATCAACATCGGCTACATGCCGATTCGGCTGGTTATGGGTGTTTCGGTCTATTCGCTGGGGATTGTCGGCGGCATTAAATCAATCTTCAAATCAATGGTACGTGGTGAGGTTGATGTCCTGACCTCGCTTTTGTACGAAGCACGGGAGAAGGCGCTGGACCGGATTCAGGCTGATGCGCAACGTTACGGCGCTGACGAGGTGGTTGGGGTCAAGATTCATGTCTATGAGCTTGGCGGAGGGTTGATAGAGTTTCTGGCCATTGGTACGGCGGTTAAAAAGATGGATGGCATAACCACCCGAACACCGGTCTTGATCCCCCAGGCGATCATCAGAGACCGGGATACGTTTTTTGATAAAAAACCGCAGACCGGTCAGGCCGTATCACTGACAGAAAGCGGTAAAGCCTCTGCTGCTGCCACCCAGGGCGGGCCGATAGCCATAGCAATCGCCATTGTCATGTTTATCTTCTATGTTTTCATGTTTGTGGTGAAGCACCGTTAAGCAGACTATATCTAAACAGATTATAGCAACAAGTCAGAAGGAGCGTTTTAAATGACCATTGGAACACCACTAAAGGCTGGAGCCACCAAATTACTGCTGTTGGGATCAGGCGAACTGGGCAAGGAAGTAGCCATTGAGGCGCAACGACTGGGTGTAGAGGTGATTGCGGTTGATCGCTATGCTGATGCACCGGCCATGCAGGTGGCCCACCGCAGTCATGTGATCAGCATGCTTGATCGGGATGCCCTGCGCCGGGTGATTGAGCAGGAACGGCCTGACCTGATTGTGCCGGAGATTGAGGCGATTGATACGGTCTTTCTGCTGGAGCTGGAACAGGCAGGCCAGCGGGTAATCCCCACAGCCCGGGCCGCCAACCTGACCATGAACCGTGAAGGTATCCGGCGTCTGGCAGCTGAGGAGCTGGGCCTGCCCACCGCCGCCTATGCCCTTGCCTCCAGCGCTGCAGAGTTGCGGGCGGCTGCTGACAGGATCGGGTTTCCCTGCGTGGTCAAGCCGATCATGAGTTCATCCGGCAAGGGCCAGAGCGTGGTGAAAACCGCAGCTGAGGTGGACACCGCCTGGCAGTATGCCATGGATGGCGCCCGTGGGGTCTCGGACACGGTCATCATTGAAGGCTTTATTGACTTTGATTATGAGATCACCCTGTTGACCGTCCGCCACGTTGGCGGCACCTCCTTCTGCCCACCCATCGGCCATGTGCAGATCAAGGGGGATTACCATGAATCATGGCAGCCAATGGCCATGTCACCGGCAGCCCTGGCTGAGGCGCAGCGTCAGGCGGAGATGGTCACCACCGCCCTGGGCGGCTATGGCATCTTCGGGGTAGAGCTGTTCATCAAGGGGGATACGGTGCTGTTCAGCGAGGTATCCCCCCGTCCTCACGACACCGGCATGGTGACTATGATCTCCCAGAACCTGAGCCAGTTTGAGCTGCATGTACGGGCCATACTGGGGCTGCCGGTGCCTGAGATCCTGAACCTGGCCCCTTCTGCCAGCCATGTGATTCTGGCCAGTGACAGCCAGGATAATGTCAGGTTTGAAGGTGTTAGCGATGCCCTGACCATCCCCACTGCCAAGCTGCGCCTGTTTGGTAAACCGGACACGCGGCCCGGCCGCCGGATGGGGGTTGCCCTGACCCAGGGGGCAAGCACTGATGAGGCCAGAAGCCGGGCCGAGGGCAGTGCCCATTGTGTTCGAATTGTGCCGCAGGCATAGCCTGCTCTTAATGCAATCTGCATTTGCAGCAAAAAATAGAAAAGGAAACCAGCAATGAGTGAATTACCCAAATGTCCGTCCTGCAGTTCTGCCTACACCTACGAAGACGGCGAGAATTACGTCTGCCCGGAATGTGCCCATGAATGGCCGATTGCTGCTGCAGAGGAGGCGGTTGTCGCGCGGGTGGTACGGGATGCCTTTGGCACCGAGCTGAAGGATGGCGATAGCGTGACCGTAATCAAGGACCTGAAGGTCAAGGGGGCGTCAGCACCGGTTAAGGTCGGCACCAAGGTCAGAAACATCCGCATTGTGGATGGCGATCATGATATCGATTGCAAGATTGATGGATTCGGTTCCATGGGGTTGAAATCGGAGTTTGTCAAAAAGGCCTGATCGGCCCGCAGCTGCTGCAGTCAGGCTGTCTGATCAGCACAGATGCTGTGTTGATCAGACAGCCGCCTCAGAACTTCTCTTCCATCAGATCATAAATTCCTGCATCCGTTCACGCAGCGCTGCAACCGCCTCGCGCGATGGTGCGCTGCCTCCCATCCCTTTCAGCCAGAACCGGTCAAAGATCCGCCTGTTTTTGGTTTCCACCAGTATCTCTGCCGGGAAAAGCGAAAACAGGCTAAAGGTGTTCAACAGCGCAGACAGCACCCCCAGCCGGTCAGGACCACTTGCCTCAAGGTAGAGACTTCCCTCACATCTGGTTGAGCGTTCAAGCTGGTAATCATCCAGTACAATCGGTTCTGCCAACGCCTGTACGGTTGCGTGTGACCTGCTGAGTGCCAGATAATCAATGGCATCTGGTGCCACAGCAGCGGCACTGAAATCAAGATCAAGGAGGGACTTCCAGTTTCTGCCGATACCCCGTGCTGCCTCAACTCTGGTGATGCTGACTTTGCGCTGCGCCAGCTCATGGCTGAGCCCACAGATCCAGCCCGGATCAAAACGGCCTTCCAGGGCCAGCTGATAACGTCCCATTCCCAGATACGCAAGTGTTGTTCCTGATGCAGACAGCGGCACCGTTGCCTCTTTTGTATGCATAGCCCTTACCCCTCTACTCGTTTTACCGCATATTTATGCAGCTATTGGTGTTGTATTCATCAGGCATGCCAAACTTTAAGCGCGACACGGCAGCAAAGTTGCATGAAGGTTCCCAGACAGAAGGAGAAATCATGCCACTACCAATAGACCGCGCAGAAGGAAAGCGGCTGTTCAAAAAGTATCGTTCCCAGCGGGACGGGATCAGAAACTGTCCGGAAATGGCTTCAGTCTGCCTGATTTGCGAATCGATTAATATTGCCGTCAAACCGGATAGCGATGGCATGCTGTACTGCCGTAACTGCGGCTTTGCCTTTTACCGTTACTGCTGCCCTGTCTGCGGCAAGACAGTGGATGGCCGAGACCCTAAAAACCCGGGCTGCAGTAGCTGCGGCCAACGTATTTGCAGTTGCGGTGCCTGCGGATGCCCGCAACCGGATAAGGAGACACCAGCATGAAACCAGCTCAACCTGGCAGTATAGTTACCGTCAGTTACATCGGCACCCTGGACAATGGGCGGATCTTTGACAGCACCGAGGATAGTGGTCCCTTAACCTTCACCATCGGCAATGATCAGGTCTTTGCTGCGCTGGAACAGGCCATCATCGGTATGGCCGGTGGCGAGACAAAGAACATTCTGATCCCGGCGGCAGATGCCTATGGACCACGGCTTGATGAAAATATCATCAAGGTCAAGCGGGAGATGTTTCCTGCAGATCGGGAGCTGCGGATCGGGGAAAAACTACGGATTGAGTTTAACGGCGGCAGAGAGCGGATACTGATTGTTCTTGAGCAGAATGAGCAGGAGGTTACCCTGGATGGCAACCATCCCCTGGCCGGGCTCGACCTGACCTTCGCATTACGTCTGGATGCAGTGCTATGAACAAGCCTGATCGTTATGTTTCATTTGTGGGGATTGATGGCGATTCCAACGCACGCAAGCTGGTGGAGCTGCTTCGCCACCATATTGATGATCCAGCCAAGACCAACCGTTTCTGGGAGCTGTTCAAAGGTAAACTGGCGAAGATCAAGCAGCCGGATGCGGTCAGCGGCTTCAGCCAGGATGAGCTTTACCTGATCCATGCCTATATCAACAACATCAGAGAACTGTTTGAGCTCTATGATGATCAACCGGCACTTGCATTGCTGGATCAGATTGAAGCAGAAAGCTGCTGACCCTTCTGGAGTCAGCAGCTTTTGTGTGTAAGCGTGTAAGCAGTTAGTTTATTCTGTACTCTTCTTTTCTTCCGCCTTTGGCTCTTCCTGCTCGGCAATTTTCGCTTTTGCAGCTGCAGCAGCTGCGGCTTCTGCCTTTGCAGTTGCTTTTGCAGCCAGATATGCTTCAAGGATCTCTTTGTAGTCAACCGTACCGGTCAGCTCAGGTTTGATCAAAAAGAGCGGGGCATCATAGCGGCTGAAGCCACTGATGTTCTCTACGCCCACCTGATAACGGTTATCCTTGCCCGCCGCCGTGAAGCGACTTTCAATCCGGCTGATCTGGCCTGTTGATGTCACCCCGATATCAAGGGTGGCAGCCATGCTGAATTTTGCCAGATAGGTATCAATCTTCTGCTTGTCGGTCAGGATCATCAGTGCGCCGTACTCTTCCTTGCTCAGTATGCCATCCTGATAGAGTCGCTGAATCAGGCTGTCTGCAATGGTAAGCAGCAAGGCAACGGATTCCTCATGATTCAGCGTTACCTTGATATGTCTGGCCACAGCTGCTGCCTTGTCATCAGCGGTAAGCGGCTGGTCAATAAAACGCTCATCCTTCAGATTGGCAAAGCCTTTTAAAATCCCCTGTTTAAATCCTTCATTAACAGAATCGAAATTTTTCTGGCCGAGCATATTCTTAAGTTTATCAGACTTCTCACCGGTAAGTTTCAGCAGATCGTTCAGATCAACCTTGATCAGCTTGCCTTTGCTGGCCGGGGGCATGGGAAAGATGGTGTTAAAGAGCGTGGTGCCGATGTACAGGGTCTGCTTGCTGTAATCAAGCAGTAACGGTACCTTGATGGAGACCTCGACATTGTCCTGATCATAGTGAAGGTTGTACAGCACCTCGGATTTTTTAGCCTTCATATCAATGGCGCCATCAGCAATGATAGAAAGGCCCCGCGCCACCTCCAGACCTTTTTCCAGATACTCTTGTTTGGATGCAGCGGCCTTCAGATCCTTAACCGGCACAGCCAGGTTGGTGATTCTGCTTTTTGAGCTGTAGTTATAGCCACTTGAGTTCAGGGTCTTGTGCAAGGCCTGATTCACTTCCTGGTGGGGCGGAAGCGTGTGACTGCAACCGGCTGCCAGCATGCTGAACAAACTGAGTACTGCCAGAAGATGGGGTTTAATGGGCATTGACGGACTCCTCTGCTGGTGATTGAATGGAGAGCAATACTCGCGTGCAGCCAAGTAATGGGCCATAGTAGACCATAAATCTCTTATATTCAATAACCACCTGAAACACTTTTGTTATTTCATTGTTTAGAGGCAGGCCTGTTGGGCAGCGACACCGGGATTGGAACAACTGGAAAGATCACCCCTGAACACAAAGGCAGCACCATTTTTGGCAAGTCCGACCC
>DAIQQT010000075.1:0-8935 GCA_036786685.1 Trichlorobacter sp. | reverse complement strand
GCCGTTCACCGGCTTTTGAAAGCACGGGGTAGCCGTCAGCGGTTACCAGGGTGCCGTTACTGGCAAGCCTGAAGTTCCCCTGCCGGGTATAGGCAATACCATCGGGTGTCCTGACCGCAAAGAAGCCGTCCCCCTGCAGTGCCACATCAAGGGTATTTCCGGTCTGGATCAGCGTGCCGGCAGAGTAGTCGGTTACCATCCGCTCCTGCAGCAGGATTGGATCCGCAGTACGCGCTGGCGGCACTGCCGGTGGGTTCTGATTGCCGGCAAGGACCGATTCAAAGGCCAGCCGGTCCTGCTTGAATCCGTTTGTTGAAGCGTTTGCAAGATTTGAGGCAATCACATCCAGCCGCTTCATAGCGGCCAGATTGCCGGATAATGCTGAATACATGCCACTGTTCATTCGTCACCTCCTGAGTCGCCCGTTAGGAACGAAACGGCTTAAGCTTTCCTTTCAGTCGGACCATGGCCTGACTGAGAATCTGACAAATCCGCGATTCCGTCAGCCCTAATACCGCACCGATCTCTTTCAGGTTCATTTCTTCATAGTAATAGAGAGTAACCGCCAACCGCTCCTTCTCCGGCAGGCCATCAATCGCTACACCGATCGCCTGGGCGAGCTGACCGGACATTGCCTGGTTCTGGGGCCCTTTAAGTTCATCGTCTCCAATAATATCTGCCAGGCTTAATGAGTGTCCTTCATCATCATCCCAACTGTCATCAATGCTGATAAAGCTGTACTCATGTATATCTTCCAGCAACGCGTAGTACTCATCCAGACTAACCTGCAGGGCCTCTGCCATCTCCCTGCCGGTCGGATTACGCCCCAGCTGGTGTTCCTGGCGATGCATCTCCCGCTCCACCATTTTGCACTTGTCCCGCATGGTGCGGCTGAGTGGATCACCGGCCCGCAGTTCATCCAGAATAGCGCCTCTGATATGCTGTTCCGCAAAGGTCTTGAACTGCACCCCGCGACTCGGGTCGAACCGGTCAGCAGCATGGATCAGACCGATCACTGCGGCACTGGCAAGATCCTGAGGATCAAGATGGGATGGCAACTGGGCAGCAAAGCGATTGACCAGATAGCGAACCAGTGGCAGATGAGAGGTGATCATGGTCTCGCGCAACTGGCAACTGCGTTCCCCGGCCTGTTCTTCATAGGCTCTGAGTCTGCTCATACCCCGCCTCCCCCTGACCCTTCCAGATAGCGTCGGAAGAAGAACTGGATATTCCCTTTCAAGCGTGTCTGACGTGAATTTTCAATGACCCGTCTGGCCAGGGTGCTGAAACAGTTTGAGGCATCGGAATCAGGGTACAGCTCGAACACCGCCTTCTGCTTTTTAACCGAGTCGATCAATCGCTCATCCCGCACAACACAGCCGAGATAATCCAGCGAAATATCCAGAAAGCGCCCGGCCACATTGGCCAGTTTCCGAAACACCTCCAGAGCGTCCTCACTGTCACGGGCCATGTTAATCAACACCTTGAAGTGGTGCTCTGAGTAGCGTGTGGCCAACAGCTTGATCAAGGCATAGACATCGGTAATTGAGGTCGGCTCCGGCGTCACCACCACCAGAATCTCCTGGGCAGCCACCGTAAAATAGGTGACGTTTTCAGAGATACCGGCCTCGGTATCGATAATCATGATGTCAAACTCTTCCTCCAGCATGTCCAGCTCATCCAGCAGCTTCAGCTTCTCATGCTGTCCCAGACTGGTGTACTCCTGCACGCCTGACCCGGCCGGAATCAGCTTGATGCAGGGGCTTACCTCGACAATAATCTCCGAGAGACTCTTTTCGCCGGACAGAACATGGTTAAGATTGTACTGAGGTGAAAGCCCCAGCAGCACATCAAGGTTACCCACCCCCAGGTCTCCATCGATAATCAGCACCTTCTTACCTTGTGCCGCCAGGGCCATTGCCAGGTTGGCCACCACGTTGCTCTTGCCAACGCCACCTTTACCGCTGGTAACCGAGATAACCCGTATCCCCTGCTGATCAGTCAGGGGGGGGGTACCCGCAGCAACCTGATTGTTCTGCCTGGCCGATCTGGCCATCTGTCGGAGGGTATCGGCCTGATCGCCGGTTCCGCGCACTGCACTACTCATTGCGCCCCCTCCTTCAAGATCAGTTCCGCCAGTTTTTCCGATGTCGCGACCTCAATATCCTCCGGCACCCTCTGTCCGGTGGTAAAATAGGCAATCTGCAGATTTGCCTTTAAAAGCAGATTGACAATGCACCCGACACTTTCACACTCATCCAGCTTGGTGAACACCACTTTACTGATCGGGAAAATGCTGAAGCGGTTTAGGATTACTTCCAGCTCACGATCTTTTGTGGTTGCAGAAAGACAAAGGTAGATATCAGATTGAATTGTTGTTTCAAGAAAACCCTTCATCTCTTCCAGTTTATCTGAGTCCTTGTGGCTGCGACCGGCAGTATCGATCAGAATCAGATCACAATCCGAGTGGCGCTCCACGGCCCGTTCCAGCTCTTTGGGGGTAGAGGCAACCTCCAGTGGGATCCCCATAATCTTGGTGTAGGTCTTGAGCTGTTCAACCGCCCCGACCCGAAAGATATCCATGGTAATCAGAGCGACTTTGTTACCACGGTTCAGAGCATACATGGCTGCCAGCTTGGCAGTGGTAGTGGTTTTACCAACCCCGGTGGGACCAACCAGCGCAATGATCCGGGGGGCATTTTTCTTCATCCGCAGGTTGCCGGCAAAACGGATCAATCGCCCGAACGCCTCTCCCAGACGCCCTTTGAGGGTCTCTTCGCCCTGCCCCATCGGCAAGGTGTTAACCGTCTCAATAATCTTGCCCTGCAGGTCCGGCTCAATTCCCTGGCGTTCCAGCTCACGCACCAATGGCGGTTTTTCTGTAGATGTCCCGGCTCCTACACCGGCTTGAACCTCTGCATCAGGCCACTGTACTGACTTAACGCCACCTTCCTGACTTCTGACCAGGGTATTCAATAACAGTTTTTTGATCTCTTCCAGATCCTGACGGGGAATGTTGTTAAGATTGATCCCCCCGTCACCTGCTTTACCCTGCTGATCAGCAGGTGCTGAGGTCTGCTCACTCTGGCGCTGACGCAGCTCTTCATCCCGCTTGGTCATGAGTTCAACCTTTTCGCGCAGGTCGCGCAGTTCACGCGCCAGAGGTGCCAACATCGAGTTTTCAAACTCCTCCTTGGTGGTTCGCTCCCGTTCAGGCCGTTCACGCACCGGCGGCGGGGGAGGGGGCGCAGGTCGATGGGGATCAATCGCTGCAGTGACCTTAACTACCTGCTTGCTGAAGAAGCCCAAAATACCGCCCTGCTTCTCCTTTTTGGTGGACAGGATCATCGCGTCAGGGCCCAGCTCGGCCTTAACCAGCCGCAGGGCTTCTGCCATGGTTGGTGCTTGAAAGGTTTTAACCAGCATGGAACGTCACCACTCCTAATGACTGAATTTTGACATTTTGGGGAATCTCATTATGTGACAATACCGCGACATGGGGCACAAAACGTTCTATCATTTTTTTGACATGGCGACGGATTGCAGGGGAAGCCAGGACAACCGGCTGTGCGCCGTACATACCGAAACGATCCACCATGCCACGTACCGATGCAATAATCTGCTGGGCTGAGCCGGGCTCAATGGCAAGATAACTGCCCTGATCCGAGGGTTGAATCGCCTCAGCAATGACATCTTCCACCTCACGATCAATCGTTACCAGATAGAGCGTATCCTCATCCACCTTGAACTGATCAACAATGAAGCGCCCCAATGATTGACGCACAAACTCGGTCAGCACATCAGGGTCTTTCGTCAGACCGGCATAATCAGCCAGGCTTTCCAGAATGGTGCGTAGATCCCGGATAGAGATCCCCTCTTTCAGCAGATTTTTCACCACCCGCAGCACGACTCCCAGCCCAAGCTGGCCGGGAATCAGTTCATCAACCACCTTCGGTGCCGTTGCTGCGACATTATCAAGTAATTGCTGCATCTCCTGACGCCCCACCAGATCCTGGGCGTAGCGCTTGATCGTCTCACTGATATGGGTAGCGATAACCGTGGTGCTATCCACCACGGTGTAGCCATTGACCTGCGCCTGCTCCCGATCTTCGCTGCGAATCCAGACAGCAGGCAGACCAAATACCGGCTCTTTAGATGTGGGGCCGGGCAGTTGCGCCATAACAGCCCCGGAATCCATGGCCAGATACTGCCCGGTCATCTCACTGCCCCCCACACGGGCTCCACGGATCAAAATATTGTATTCATAGGGTTTCAGTTGCAGGTTGTCGTGAATATGGATCGGCGGCACAACAAACCCCATCTTCTGCGCAAACTGACGACGGATGGAACGGATACGCTCCAACAACTCTCCATCCTGTGCGGCATCAACCATCGGTACCAGACCGTAACCCACCTCAAGCTCAAGGGTATCCAGAGGACGGATGGCAGTGGCCTGATCCTGCGCCTCTTCTTCTCCTGCAGCCTCTGCTGCCGCAGCCTCTTCTTCAACCACCTGGGCCATCTCACGGGACATCCGTCCCACCAGCCAAGCAATCCCGGACAAAAGCAAAAAGGCAAAATGGGGCAGGCCCGGAATCAGGGCAAACAGGAACATGACACCGGAAACGACATAAAAGGCCTTGGGATAATTCAGGAACTGCGCGGTCACTTCCTGACCGAAATTATTCTCATCAGCGGTACGCGTAACAATAATACCTGCTGCGGTTGAGATCACCAGTGCGGGTATCTGGGCCACCAACCCCTCACCGATGGTCAGCAGGGTGTAGTTGGTTAATGCGACATCCAGGGCAAGCCCCTGCTGCCAGACACCGATGATTAAGCCACCAAAGATGTTTACCAGCATGATCAGGATACCGGCAACAGCATCACCCCGCACAAACTTGCTGGCACCATCCATGGCACCATAGAATTCTGATTCCCTACGAATTTTTTCTCGACGCTTTCGCGCCTCCTTCTCTGTCAAAAAACCGGCAGAAAGGTCGGCATCAATGGCCATCTGCTTGCCAGGCATGGCGTCCAGGGTAAAACGTGCGGAGACCTCTGCCACCCGACCGGCACCCTTGGTAATAACTACGAAGTTGATGATAACCAGGATCAGGAACATGACCGCGCCCACTACATAGTCGTCCCTGAAAAAGTATAATTTGCTGTAATTATTGATTTATATTTGCACCATACTTTGATAAAATCGCCGGAAATAGTAGTTCACTCCTCAATTTTCGGTGATTTCATGCAACCCAAACCACAGATTTCTGACCAGGGTGATCTCTTCCGTTCCCGCCTTGATCAGATGCTTGATCGCCAGCATGAATTGTATCGTCTGGCAGATCAGATTGACTGGCAGTTCTTTGAAAGAGAGTTTGGCCCCCTGTACTCGGCAAAGATGGGCCGTCCCGGTGTGCCGATTCGCCTGTTGGTCGGACTGCACTACCTGAAGCACGCCTATAACGAATCCGATGAATCAGTAGTTGCCCGTTTTGTCGAGAATCCGTACTGGCAGTACTTCTGTGGTTTTGAATTCTTTCAGCACCGACTGCCCCTTGATCCCACCACCTTGGTGAAGTGGAGAAAGCGGATCGGTTCCAAGGGAACAGAGAAACTGTTGCAGGCAACCATTACGACCGCCGTACGCAGAGAGCACCTTACGCCTCAATCTCTTGAGCGGGTCAATGTGGACACCACGGTACAGGAAAAGGCCATTGCCTTTCCCACTGACGCGAGGCTTTACCACAAGGCCCGGACTGCACTGGTCAAGCTTGCCAAAGAGCGGGGCATTCAATTGCGTCAGAGCTTTGAGCGCCTGGGTAAGAAGGCCTACATCAAACATGGTCGTTACAAGCACGCCCGCCAGATGAACCGTGCCAAGCGGGAACTGAAACGTCTTAAGATCTATCTTGGTCGCATCATCAGAGACATTGGCAGAAAGATCACGGTTCCTGACCAACCACTTGCAACCCTGCTTGAACGATCCAGCAGGATTTTCGACCAGAAGCAGCATGACAAGAACAAGCTGTACAGCCTGCATGCTCCAGAAGTCAGTTGCATTGCCAAGGGTAAGAGCCACAAGAAATACGAGTTTGGTTGCAAGGTCTCCATTGTCAGCACCTCAAAGGACAACTGGATCATTGGCACTCAGGCAAAAGACGGTAATCCGTATGATGGCCATACTCTCAAGGAGGCACTCAAGCAGGCAGCACAGCTTACCGGTATCAAGCCAGGCAACGCCTACTGTGACAAAGGCTACAAAGGAGTGCCCAGCATACTGAACGGGACAGCAGTCCACTTGGCCAATAAACGTAAAAGCAGCATGAAGCCAAGCGAATGGTGCTGGTACAAGCGTCGTAGTGCCATTGAGCCGATCATTGGCCACCTTAAAGCTGATCACCGGATGGATAGAAACCATCTAAAAGGACCAGAAGGCGACAAGATCAACGCCCTGCTTGCTGCTTGCGGGTACAATTTGAGGAAGCTGCTCAAGCTCCTCTTATTTTGGCTTGTAAAAGAACGGACTTTTTCCGGCTGGGGGCGGCTATCCCCCCTTCAGTTCAGCACAGTCTGAGGCAAATCTTAGACTTTTTCAGGGACGACTATCATGAATGAGCTGCTTGATGAGAGCGGGGCGAGCCGCCAGCAGAAGACCTTTTCCGCCTGTGCGGATGTTGACCGGTTTGATGAGCGGAAATGGATTGATACGGTCGTCACTGCCACCGGGGTTGATGCTCATTACATCTATCCTGCGTTGGACGGTCTGTTTGCAGAGTCTGCGGATATCACTTGGTATCAGGATGAACCTTTCGGCTCGACGAGCATCTATGCCCAGTGGAGTGTCTTTCGCCTGGCTGCACAACAGGGGGTGAAGGTTATGCTGGATGGTCAGGGGGCTGATGAACAACTGGCCGGGTATCATCTCTTTTTCGGCCCCTGTTTGCTGCAGTTGCTTCGCACCGGACAGTTCAAGGCGCTGTTGGCTGAATTGACGGCTATGAAACGACTTCACGGTTATTCATATTCTAAATTGTTTGAGTTCATGGCTTATTTTGCCTTGCCGGAAAATGTGAAAAATCTTCTCGTTTTTGCCTCCGGTCGTCCTAGCGTGGAGAATCCTTCCTGGCTTGATTGTAAAAAGCTTGGTTGCAGCCCGAAAAATCCGCATCTTGGTATTGGCTATTCAATGGCTGCCTCCATTAAGGAACTATCGATAGCTCAATTGACGACAAGTAACCTCCCCATGCTTTTGCATTGGGAGGACCGCGATTCCATGGCCCATTCAATTGAATCACGAGTCCCTTTTCTCGATTATCGCTTGATTGAATTTGTTGCGGGGTTGCCAGACCGTTTCAAGTTGTCGGATGGTATGACAAAACGGGTGATGCGCGAGGGAATGACCGGAATTATTCCCGATATGATTCGTAATCGGGTTGATAAGCTTGGCTTTGTGACCCCCGAGGAGGTCTGGCTGAAATCCAATGCCGAATCATTCAAATGTCAGTTGATTACCTCAATCGAGCGCTCTGGGGGAATCATACGTCCGTCGGCTCTTGGGTTGTTTGATGACATTGTGACAGCCAGACGGCCTTTTAGTTTCGTTATCTGGCGTTTATTAAACTTCGGGGAGTGGTTGTCGCGGTTTTCGGTGAATGTGGGGTAACTCTGGGCGTTTTAAGCACTATCGGGATATTATTTTGCGGGGATATGTTGGAACATAAGAATATGAAAATACTGTTTTTTAGACATTCATTCTTAAGTCGCGGCGGCGATAAGATGATTGCAATCCACGCATCGTATCTTGCTGAACAGGGGCATGAGGTGACTATTGCGGCCAATGTTCATGATACGGTGTTTCCGGTTAGTGATCGGGTAAAAATTGAACGCATATCCGGAGGTGGCAAGCTAGGGACAATCTGTCGCGCCGTATTGGTGTCGTATCAGTATGATGTAGTGATTGCGGATATTATTACGATGATTTTTCTTCTTATGGTGAGAAATCGTACAAAATTAGTCTATTTTGCGCAGGATTATGATGAGTCGTACTACGAGAGCGGCTTTGCAAAAATGCTTATCAGAAGTATCTATATGATCTGTCTGAGGATTTTAGCTATTCCTGTTCTGGCGGTTTCCAGTGAATTAGCAGAAATTCTGCGTGCAAGGTTTAAGGCGCAGGTTGCATTGGCTGAAAATGGCGTTGACGAGCAGCAGTTTTTTCCTGACCCCGCTCAATCGTTGGTTGCTCTGAAAGCCGGGAAAAAGGCAATACTGCTGCTTTCGCGTAGCGATAAACGTAAAGGTTTTGATCTTGGTATCGAGGTGATTCAGCGTGTTGCAGCATCGAATCCGGATTTCGTTGTCTGGAGCGTTGGTGAAAAGGCAACGGGTGTCTTCGGGGAAATTCCACATCAGGATTTCGGCTATGTGAGAGGGGATGAGTTGCGCAGGATAATGAGCAGTGCTGATATACTCCTCTATCCTTCACGGCATGAAGGTTTCCCCTTGATGATTCTGGAGGCCTTTGCCTGTAAACTCCCAGTGGTGACGACTAAGGCGGTTTCTTTTGCCTGCCACAGAGAAAATGCACTTGTTGCAGGGCTTGAAGATATAGATACGTTATCTAGGATGCTGCTGGAGCTGCTTGATGACGACATACTGGCGGATCAGTTGGCTGCGGCTGCAGTGGTATTTGCAGCAGACCATTCGATGAATAAAGCAACCGCTGTATTTGAGTCGCATTTACTGAGGCGAGTCGAATGTTGTTGGGCAGGTCATTCGTGAAACCGAAATCCATCCTGATCATAAGCTACTATTTCCCGCCATCGAACATGGTTGCGGCTCTTCGTGTCTACTCATTTGCAAAATATTTGGCTGAATATGGCCACCGGATAACGGTTCTGTGTTGCCAGCAAAGTGCAGGTGAAGAGGA
>DAIQQT010000074.1:0-8980 GCA_036786685.1 Trichlorobacter sp. | reverse complement strand
GCGAACCTTTGGCGATGCCAAAAACCCGCTGCGGGTTTCGGTCCGCTCCGGTGCCCGGGCCTCCATGCCGGGCATGATGGACACCATCCTGAACCTGGGGCTGAACGACACCACCGTGCAGGGGATCATCGCCCAGTCCGGTGACGAGCGTTTTGCCTATGATGCCTACCGCCGTTTTGTACAGATGTATTCAGATGTGGTCATGGGGATGGACAAGCATGCCCTTGAGCACCTGCTGGAACTGAAAAAGGCAGAGAAAAATGTCCATCTGGATACTGATCTGACCGCTGCTGACTGGAAGGATCTGGTGGCCCAGTTCAAGGCTGCGATCAAGCAGGAGCTTGGTCAGGAGTTTCCGGAAGATCCCAAGCAGCAGCTATGGGGTGCCATCGGCGCCGTGTTCGGTTCCTGGATGAACCAGCGTGCCATCACCTACCGCAAGCTGAACAACATCCCGGCTGACTGGGGCACTGCCGTCAACGTCCAGTCGATGGTGTTCGGCAACATGGGGGATGATTGTGCCACCGGCGTGGCCTTTACCCGTGACCCTTCCACCGGTGAGAACTACTTCTACGGTGAGTACCTGGTCAATGCCCAGGGCGAGGACGTGGTGGCCGGTATCCGCACCCCGCAGCCGATCAACAACCATCAGAAAAAGCCGGGCGACCTGCCTTCCATGGAAGAGGTGCTGCCGGAATGCTACCATCAACTGGCTGATATCAGAACTATTCTTGAGAAGCACTACAAGGATATGCAGGATATCGAGTTTACCATTGAAAAAGGCAAGCTGTTCATGCTGCAGACCCGTAACGGCAAGCGGACCGCCACCGCTGCCATCAAGGTTGCGGTGGACATGGTAGCGGAAGGGCTGATTGATGAGAAGACCGCTGTACTACGGGTGGCTCCTTCCCAGCTTGACCAGCTGCTGCATCCCTCGCTGGACCCCAAGGCAGAGAAGAAGGTGATCGCCAAGGGCCTGCCCGCCTCCCCCGGCGCTGCCGGCGGCAGCGTGGTCTTTACCGCTGATGAGGCTGAAGAGCTGGCCAAAAATGGTAAGAAGGTGATCCTGGTGCGGATCGAGACCTCGCCGGAAGATATCCACGGTATGCATGCTGCCCAGGGTATCCTGACCGCCCGTGGCGGTATGACCTCCCACGCTGCGGTGGTTGCCCGGGGTATGGGCAAGTGCTGCGTGGCCGGTTGCGGCGACATCAAGGTCAACTACGCTGACCAGTCCTTTGTGGCCTGCAACGGTGTGGTGGTCAAGAAGGGGGATATGATCACCCTGGACGGCTCCACCGGTCAGGTCATGCTGGGCGAGGTCAAGACCGTACCGCCACAACTGACCGGCGACTTCGGCAAGCTGATGGTCTGGGTTGACCAGTTCCGCAAGCTGAAGGTCCGCACCAACGCCGATACCCCCCATGATGCCAAGGTGGCCCGTGAGTTTGGTGCCGAAGGGATCGGCCTCTGCCGTACCGAGCATATGTTCTTTGATGCCGAGCGGATCGCTGCCGTGCGTGAGATGATCCTGTCCGCCGATGTGGAAGGGCGCGAGAAGGCCCTGGCCAAGATCCTGCCGATGCAGAAAGGTGATTTCATTGGTCTCTTCCGCGAGATGAAGGGGCTGCCGGTTACCATCCGTCTGCTTGATCCGCCGCTGCACGAGTTCCTGCCCCAGGAAGACAAGGATATCGAGGAACTGGCTGCCACCATGCAGGTTCCTGCCGCTACCCTCAGGCACAAAGTGGAGTTCCTGCACGAGTTCAACCCGATGCTGGGACATCGTGTTTGCCGTCTGGGGATCACCTTCCCCGAGATCTATGACATGCAGGTGCGGGCCATCATGGAAGCGGCCTGCGAGCTGGTCAAGAATGAAGGCTTCTCCATCGTGCCGGAGATCATGATCCCGCTGATCGCCACCGTGAAGGAGCTGGCTGTACTCAAGGCCAATGCCGTCAAGATCTGTGATGAAGTAATTGCTCAGTATGGCGTTAAGGTGGAATACCTGATCGGCACCATGATCGAGCTGCCCCGCGCTGCCCTGACCGCCGACGAGATCGCGGTTGAGGCAGAGTTCTTCTCCTACGGCACCAACGACCTGACCCAGACCACCTTCGGCCTCTCCCGTGACGATGCCGGTAAATTCCTGCCATTTTATGTAGATAACAACATCCTGCCGGAAGACCCGTTTGTCTCTCTGGATCAGAACGGCGTCGGCCAGCTGGTCAAGATGGGCTGCGAGAAGGGCCGCGCAACCCGCCCCAACATCAAGCTGGGAATCTGCGGTGAGCATGGCGGTGATCCGGAATCGGTCATCTTCTGCCACAAGATCGGCCTGGATTATGTTTCCTGCTCGCCATTCCGGGTACCTATCGCCCGTCTGGCAGCTGCCCATGCTGCGTTGGGTGGGGGAACCGATAACACCAAGTAGCTTAAAAGCGTACATTCGGTATGCTGAAAGCGGGCAGGGCCATTGGCTCTGCCCGCTTTTTTATTTTGGGCGGCTTTTTCGCTAGTCTATGTGCCAGGTAAATTATCTAATGAGTCAACCATTTTACGTTAAAATATGCGGCTATATGCTTAAAAAATGCACAGTAAAATAAGCATGATATAGGGTGATCACCCTATTGAGCTGCATTCATTAACGTGCTAGAGCTTTGACCTAATAAACGAATGTATTTTTCAGGCACCTTAGAAACAGGAGGATTTAATGAAAAGACTGACCATCGCGCAAATTCTCTACTCTCTTGTTGGCATAATGCTGACCCTGCTTATTGTGGTGGGGGTTCTTGGCTTGGGTGCAGCCAAGACAGCCAATGATGGTCTTGACACGGTCTATAAAGATCGCGTTGTGCCGTTGGAACAGCTTAAGGTTATTGCGGACATGTATGCGGTCAATATTGTTGACACCTCGCACAAGACAAGAAACGGAAATATCGGATGGGATGTTGCACAGAAGAATGTAGAAGATGCCAAAAAGAATATTGATACCAAGTGGAAGGAATATCTTTCAACAACGCTGGTGCCTGAAGAACAGAAAATAGTGAATGATCTTAAGCCGCTCATGGCGAAAGCAGATGAGGCGGTAAAACAGCTGGAAACAATTCTAAAGGAAAAGCAGCAAGACAAGCTGGCAGAGTTTACTATTAAGGAGCTGTACCCGGTTATTGATCCGGTCTCCGACAAAATCAGTGAGCTTGTCAACGTACAGTTAAAGGTTGCCAAGCAGGAGTACACCAGCAGTGACGCAACCTATCATAATCGCAAACTGGTAACAATTATTCTGCTGATTGTTGCCATTATCGGGGCTTCAGCCTCAGCCTTTTTCATCATCCGTAATGTAACCGGTCAACTTGGTGGTGAGCCGCATCAGGTGCGGGAGATTGCCCATCGGGTTGCAACGGGGGATCTAACGGTTACCTTTAATCATGTAACCTTTGGCAACAAGAGCATCATGGCTGCAGTGGAAGAGATGGTTAACAGCCTGCGCGGGTTAGTATCGCAGGTACTTTCCGCTTCACAGAACATTGCTGCTGCATCGAATCAGCTGCATAGCACGGCAGAGCAGATTGCAACCGGCGCGGAAGAGCTTTCAAGTCAGGTGATGACGGTAGCAACTGCCAGTGAAGAGATGGCGGCCACCAGTACCAGCATTGCAGACAGTTGCCATCATGCAGCAGCAGAGGCATCCATGGCCAGCACTGCTGCCATAACCGGGTCAGGTGTTGTTTCGTCAACAATCAGTGGTATGGAAAGAATTGCCGAGCGGGTTAGAGGATCTGCTGAAACCGTAGGGTCGCTGGGGGCGCGTTCCGATCAGATCGGTGCGATTATCGCCACCATTGAGGATATTGCTGATCAGACTAACCTGCTGGCTCTGAATGCGGCGATAGAGGCAGCCCGTGCCGGCGAAATGGGGCGTGGTTTTGCCGTGGTTGCCGATGAGGTACGGGCTCTTGCTGAACGGACAACCCGTGCCACCCGTGAAATCGGGGAAATGATCAAGAATATTCAGGCTGAAACCAAAACAGCCGTAACAGAAATGGACAAAGGGGTTAAAGAGGTACAGCAAGGGACTGATGATGCCGCCCAGTCCGGCGAGGCGCTGCAGGAAATACTTGCCAAGATTAATGAGCTTACCATGGAAGTTAACCAGATAGCGACTGCTGCGGAAGAGCAGGCTGCTACCACCAGTGAAATAACAACAAACCTGCAACAGGTTACGGATATTGTCCATATGTCGTCCCGTGGCGCAGAGGAGACCGCCTCTGCAGCTGCACAACTAAGCAGGCAGGCCGAAGATTTAAAAGGTCTGATGCAAAAATTCAGATTGTAACAGGACAGGTAAGCCGCTGAATCGGGCGGGATCAACATGATCCTGCCCTTTTTGTTGACGCCCCCTGTCAACAGGGACTACAGTTCCCAACATGTCTGCCCTGCTGCATCGCATATTCCCCTGTCTGGACAGCAACAAACCTGCCTCAATCCGCTGCAACGTCTTCCGGTTGTCGCTGCCGGTGCTGCTCTCATCCCTGTTTCAACGGCTGGTTGCCATTGTTGATATCTTTCTGACCGGCGGTCTGGGGGCCTCGGCTATTGCCGCCACCGGGCTCGGTCAACTGCAGATATTTGTGATCATGACCATTTTCTGGGGGCTCTCCACCGGCACCACGGTGGTGATCGCCCATCTGACCGGGGCGGGTCGGCATGAAGAGGCAAAGCGGGCTGCCGGTACTGCGGTGCTGTTCTGTCTGGGGTTGACTGCGATCGTCTCGCTGATCGGGGCCTATGGCGGTGGTGAGCTGGCCCGTCTGATGGGGGCCACGCCGGAGGTGCAAAAGCTGGCCCATGAGTATATCCGGCTGGTCTTTCTCTGGCTGATCTGGACCACCGGGGTCAACATCCTCTCGGCCATCATGCATGGGGTGGGCAATACTCGCACCCCGATGGAGGGGATTCTGCTGGTCAACATCCTGCATATCCTGCTGGCCTGGCCGCTGATCTACGGTAAGTTCGGCCTGCCTGCCATGGGGGTCAAAGGGGCGGCAATCGCCATTAACTGCTCGGAATTCATCGGTTGTTCGTACCTGCTCTGGCAGGCCTTCCGGCGGGGCTACCTGACTATCGGGCTGCCTGATCGGGAGCTGTTTAGCAGGATCTGGCAGGTGGGCTGGCCGGTTGCCCTGGAACGGGTGGCCCAGCAATCCGGGCAGCTGGTCTACTCCAGTGTTGTGATCGCCTATGGCACCACCGCCTACGCTGCCCACCAGATCGGGCTTTCCATTGAATCGCTCTCCTTCATGCCCGGTGCAGGGATGGGGATCGCCGCTGCCACCCTGATGGGGCAGTCGCTGGGAGCCAGAAAGTACCAGCGCGCCCATGCCGGTAATGCCGAGGCGTTGCGGCTGGCACTGGTGGTAATGGGGATTATGGCGCTGATCTTTCTGCTGATCCCGCAGTATCTGGTGATGATTTTCACCCATGACCCGGAGGTGATCCGACAGGGAGCGGTCTTTCTTCGGATTGTGGCCTTTGCCCAGATCCCGTTGGCCATCTCCTTTGTCTATGCCGGTTCTCTGCGGGGGGCGGGCGATACCTTCTACGTCTTTATCGTGACGCTTCTGACCATGTGGGGGGTGCGGGTGCTGCTGGCTTGGATCGCAGGGCCGGTGCTGCACCTGTCACTATATGCAGTCTGGGGGGTGTTTCTGGTGGATTGGTATGTGCGGGCAGTTGCCTTTGCCTGGCGCTACCACAAGCGGGATCTGCATGGGGTAACGTTATAATCCGTGCTGCGTAGGGACAATATTCCAGCTTCCTGACGTCAGATCAAACAGTATCCGCGCCTGTCCTCTCTTCAACTGCTGAAGCACCTGCGCAATCTTTTGCTCCAGGGTAAAACCGGCATCAGACAGCTCAGACCACTCCCGGCTGACAAAATCAGCCAGCAGGGCCTGCAGAATCGTAGGATCAATCCGTTCCAGCGGGATCTCAACCCCCTCTTCTGCCGCATCAGATTGATATTGATCATTTTCCATCATCAGCTAACCTTATGCATAACGTGTGGGACTGGTCTCCAGGGTTTCGTTGCCGTCCTGCAGGTAGAGGTTGCCTTCGGTTACGGTGATGGACCAGGAAACAGTACGTTTAAGCCGGCTGACCAGCTGATTGATAAACTCCTGCTCCAGAATGATAACCGTAATATTGCTGCTGTTGATCAGCTTGTCCAGATGCTGGCGTTCCCAACCGGGCAGTTTGCTGCCAAAGGCCAGCAGGGTCACCTGATCTGCATGCCGCCGGGCTTTCAGCAGACGCTCAGGATCAGGCAGCCCCACCTCAACCCATGATCTGATCCGGTCGTCCGGCGCTTTGGACCAGAGATCCGGCTCATCCCCTTCACAGACCCCCTTGGTAAACATAAGCCCCTCTTCATACAGCAGGGCATAGGCCAGCAGCCTGCCCACCAGACGCTCCTCTGTCTCAGACGGGTGACGGGCCGCCGTGGCCTGCAGGGTTTCGTAGATGCCGCGATCAAGATCGGAAAGCTGGATGTTTGCCTTATATATGGTTACCGGTAATGCCATCTGGCAGATACTCCTTGGTCTGTTGTTGGGCTACAGTAGCACGGACAGCAGTCATGGTGCGTAAAAACAACGTGTTCATGTGCATTGCAGGTGCGTCTGTTCTGAAAGAGCTTATTGATTTCAGCGGCGTATGTGGTACAGGATACTACGGTGGTCTGATCGTCCAAAGGATAGCCCATGAAAAAACTGATCCTGCTCTTACTGCTGCTGGCTCCTGCAGCCCACGCTGAAACCTACCAATGGACTGACAGTGCCGGTACAACACACTTTTCAGATTCTTTGTCAGAGGTTCCGGCCAGTTACCGGAAAAGCGCCAAACCGTTGGGGATCAATACCTTACCAGGCAGGTCTGTTGCGTCACCGGCACCTTCACAAGGCAGCAATGACTTCAGCGGGGTAGCTGCCCTGAAAGATCGCATGCTGCAGGATCAAGGGGTGATGGAGCAGATCCGTGCCCTGCAGAATGACCCTGAAATGCAGGAATTATTAAGTAATCCTGATATCATACGGGCGGTGCAGGCTGGCGATTACAGCGTGCTGATCAATCATCCCGCCTTTTTGCGGTTGCTCAACAACCCGCGGGTTAAAGAGATAGGGAAACGGATGCAATAGGCGGGCGAGGTAAAATTGCAGCGGATCATAATTCATTCGCATAATGAAGGACGACAGGAAATTTGAATGATATTCCAGGAATCTGAAACTCTTGAACTGAAGAAATCAACCTCCGAGCTAAAGGAGGCGGTGATCTCCATTGTTGCCATGCTGAACAAACATCAGCGGGGCGAAGTGTGGTTCGGTATCAGGAACGATGGCGCCGTCATCGGCCAGCAGGTTTCGGATAAAACTGCTCGCGACATCTCCAAGGCGATTGCCGATCATGTTGAGCCCAAAATATATCCGGTTATCGAGCAGATAACGGCTGACGCTAAACAGTGCATCAAGGTGTTGGTCGAAGGCAAGGAGCACCCCTACTACGCCTATGGCCGGGCATATATACGGGTCGGCGATGAAGATCGGCAAGTAAGTGCCCGTGAACTGGAAAACCTTATTCTGACAAAAAACCGTGACCGGTTGCGTTGGGATACGGAGGTTTGCAGCACGGCGACGGTAGATGATATCGGTGCCGGCAAGCTGAAATCCTTCCTGAAACTCAGCGGGCTCAAGTTCGACACGGTCCCCAACTCCCTTGTTAAGCTGAATCTGGTTAGAGACGGCAAACTGCTGAATGCTGCCGTGCTCTGCTTTGCCCGCAAACCGGAGAAGTTTTTTCCCAACGCCAGGCTGCGCTGCGCCGTATTCGGGACGGCAGACACCACCGTAACTCTGGATATGAAGGATTTTTCCGGTGATGTATTCACCCTGATCAACAGAGCCGAAGAATATATCCTGGAGCATATCAACATCGGTATGCGACTGAATGGATTGTTGCGGGTAGACGTTCCCGAGATTGCCCCTGAAGCCTTTCGAGAAGCGATCATCAACGCCTTCTGTCACCGGGACTACCGGGAGTACGATTCGGTCAATATCGCCATCTTCAAGGATCGCGTGGAAATCAGGAGTCCCGGCTTACTGTATGGCGGGCTTACCATTGCCTCAATCAGGAAGAAGATGGTTTCTGCCCGGCGGAATGAATTGCTGGCGGAACTTTTTCAACGTAGCCACCGCATTGAAAAATGGGGCCGTGGCATCAAGATGATCCTGGAACGGGAACCGGCGACCAAGTTTGAGGAAATCGGAACCGTCCAGTTTGTTGCTACATTCAAGCGGAAGAATGTTGAGGCTTTCCCCGCAGAGTTCGGAGAAACTACCCAGAAAAGTTCGGTGAAAAGTTCGGTGAAAAGTTCGGTGAAAAGTTCGGTGAAAAGTTCGGTGAAAATCCTTGAGGCAATCCGTGAGGACAACTCGGTAACCGCCGTAGAATTGAGCCAACACCTGGGGCTTACCCTTCGTGCGGTTGAAAAACAGCTTGCAAAACTGAAGCAAGATGGCGCACTTCGTCGTGTCGGGCCTGACAAGGGCGGATATTGGGAGATTGCCAAATGATCCATAACCTGCCCACCTATCCGGCGTAGCGGGATGCAGGTTTGTATGTCTGCAAAACCGGGGAGTGGCTGCGTCCATAAAAAGAGGCATGGCAGATGCATTCCGGCCGACAGCCTGTTTGGGGAAGATCACCGGTTCACGCTCGTGCGCGCGTGAACCGGTCAATAATTAGTTATACAATCAATAAATCGAATAGTGCTCCTACGAGAGTACAATTACCCAAGAGGAGGAAAGAGAAATGAACACAAATGTAATTGTAGTAATTTTGTTGGTGGTACTTGTTGCTATCGGCGGTATCATGCTTAAAAATCAAACCGAGGATAGAAACGAAAAATTCACCACACAAAAAA
>DAIQQT010000073.1:0-9051 GCA_036786685.1 Trichlorobacter sp. | reverse complement strand
CTGGCGGCGAACATCTTGAATACGCCCCTGCAGATCAGCCACCTTGCGTTCTGCCTCATCCACCAGCCGTTTGGCCTGCAGCTGCGCTTCCGAGACAATCAGCTCAGCCTCTTTCTGGGCATTGGCCTTCATCTCATCAGTGATCCGCTGGGCTGCCAGCATGGTCTCACGCAGATCCTTTTCACGCTGCGCATGGTCACTCAGCTCGCGGTTCTGGCGGTTTGTCTGTTCTTTCAGTTCGGTGTTCTCACGCAGCAATCCTTCCATCTCAACCGCCACTGCCTGCAGAAAGCTGTCCACATCATCAGAATCCAGACCGCCCAGCATCTTGCCTTTAAACTGCTGTTGCCGTATGTCAAGGGGTGTAATGGTCATCAGGGATTTACCTCAGTTTCAGGATCATGCTGTAGTTGAGCAGATACTGGTACAGGGTATTCAGTACCACAATCTGCACCACATAGATCAACGCAAAAGCCACCAGCGGCGAGAGATCCACCGGCCCCATGGCCGGCATCCTGCGACGGATGCGGGATAGCAGCGGTTCCGTCACCCGATAGAGAAAGCTGACAATCGGATTGTACGGATCAGGATTAACCCAGGTAACCAGAGCTGCTGCAATCAGGATATATTTGTAGACCGTGAGCAGGCCATCGGCCAGCTCAACAATCTTGGCCAGCGCATACAGAATATTGCCGAAAAGGATCATGGTGTCAGTAACCTCCCAAACTTCATGGCCTTGTACTATGCAGCAATCATTTTGGAAAGTCAAAAGCTCTCTTATTGCCGGAGCAGCTGAGACCCTTGTCAGGGTGCTGCAATTCTGTTAATGCTGTCACACTATTTTATCCCTGAGGATACCCACGTTATGCCTGTATCACGCTTTCTTGATTGTGCCGTTGAGGCAGCCCTGGCTGCCGGGCAGTTGCAGCGCTCACGTTTTGATGCAGCTTTTTCAATTGACCTGAAGGGGGCCAAAAATCTGGTAACCGAGCTTGATCTGGCCTCAGAAGCATTGATTGTTGAGATGATCCACGCCCGTTTTCCTGAACATGGTATTCTGGCTGAAGAGGGGGATTATCCGGCTGGCGATGGTTTGCATGTCTGGATTATTGACCCCCTTGACGGCACCACCAACTATGCCCACGGCTTCCCCTGGTTTTGTGTCTCTATCGCTCTGGCTGTGGGCGGTGAACTGGTTGCTGGAGTGATCTACAACCCGATGACCGACGAGCTGTTCAGCGCAACCACCGGCGGCGGGGCTTTCCGCAACGGCCGCAGACTATCGGTCTCAAACCGCCAGCCGCTGGCAGGCTCACTGCTTGGCACCGGTTTTCCCTATGATTGTGCCACTGACCCTGAAAACAACTTTGAGCACTTTATCCGCTTTCAAAAGGCAGCCCGCGGCATCAGACGGGCCGGTGCCGCAGCCCTTGATCTTGCCTATCTGGCAGCCGGGCGGCTTGATGGTTTCTGGGAGGTCAAGCTGAAGCCGTGGGATGTGGCGGCCGGCACCCTGCTGGTCCGTGAGGCAGGTGGTCTGGTGACCGCCTTTGACGGCAGTGCCTATGACGTGACCAACCACCGTATCCTGGCCAGTAACGGCCTGATCCATGATGAAATGATCGCCCTGCTGGCGGAAGAGGAATAACCATGAAACGCCCGATTATCGCACTGTTGCTTTCAGGTCTGATCCTGCCCGGTCTGGGCCAGTTGTACCTGGGGCGGCGTAACAAGGGGATTGCCCTGATCATGGCCATCAACCTGTTGCTGCTGGCCTCCCTGTTTTTTGTGATGAAGATAGCCAGCCCGGTGATCGGCGCTCACCTGACCGGCACCCCGTTAACCCCGGCCCTGATCTTGCAGCAGTTGCAGCCCTATAACTTCTGGGCCAAGCTGCTTCTGGCTGCGCTTTTTGGTTTATGGGGCTTTGGTCTGGTGGACCTTTTCAGCGCCTTTAAAGGAGGAGACGATGCGCCCCGCAATTGACAAACAGTGTTTGTCTGTGCAATAGTGGTCCAACTTTTACGAAGGGACGTTCGCCCTTTGAGGCGACGGACAGTATAATGATGCAATCCTGTATAATCGGTAGTGGTGCCGGCCTGCCAGAGCGGGTGGTTGGCAATGATTTCTTCTCCTACCTGGTTGATGATGCCGATGAGTGGATCTCCTCCCGTACCGGTATCCGTGAACGGCGTTTTGTCAGCCCTGATGAATCAACCTCTGATCTGGCAACCCGGGCAGCACAGGCTGCTTTAACTGATGCAGGTATCAACCCTGATGAGATTGACTGTATCGTGGTCGGCACCTCCACACCGGATATGATCCTGCCAGCCACCGCCTGCATGGTACAAAAAGAGATCGGCGCCAAAAACGCCTTTGCCTTTGACATCAACTCAGTCTGCGGCAGCTTTGTGTTTGCCCTTGATACGGCAGACAGCTTCATCCGGGCCGGCAAGGCCCGCACCGCCCTGGTGATCGGAGCTGATACCTATTCAAAGATCCTCAATTTTGATGACAAGACCACAGCGCCATTGTTTGGCGACGGTGCTGCAGCCGTCATCATCCGCGGTGAGGAAACCACAGAAAAAGGGATTCTGACCTCCTTCATCCGCACCGACGGCAACGGCTGGCCCCTGATTCAGGTGCCGTCTTCCGGTTCACGCAAGCCGGTTACTGCAGAAACCATCGCCGCCAAAGAGAACACCTTCTACATGGCGGGCAAACCGGTCTATGTCTTCGCCACCAGCGCCATTCCAGAATTGATCCAGACGGTCTGCAGCAAGGCCGGTATTCAGCCGGCTGATCTTGATTGGCTGATCCCTCACCAGGCCAACCTGCGGATTATTGATGCCGTTGCCAAAAAACATGACATTCCCAAGGAAAAATTTCTGGTTAATCTGCAGAAATACGGCAACACCTCAGCTGCCTCAGTTGGTTTGGCCCTGAATGAATTCAGGCTGGATGGCACTATCAAGCCGGGCCAGCTGGTACTGGTAATGGGCTTTGGTGGCGGACTTTCCTGGGGTGGTCTGCTGATTCGTTTCTAACTCTCAGGTTCAAAAGAACAAACTGCAAGGGACCGGCGATCTGCCGGTCCCTTTTTTCATGCCGCGACAAATCTGGCACAGCTCCTGCTTTGCTTACAGGTATGAAGACATCTCTGACAGATAGGAGCAGGCCTGCAACGGTGCTGATCTGCTCCCCTGATCCGGTTTTTCGGGATCACCTGACGCGACTGCTTGATGCCATTGGCGGCTATCGCCCAGCTGTGTCTGTCAGCCCTGCAGCAGCGCTTCAATCCGCATTGGAGCAGCCACCGGAGCTGCTGATCTGCAGCCATGATCCTGCTCTGTGTGATGGGCTTGCGCTGGTGGCGTCACTGCGTGGCAAGGTCTGGGTACCGGTGGTACTGGCAGCAAAAGCCTGGACACCAGAGCTGGTAAAAGCGGCAGTTACAGAAGGTGTTGCTGCTTTTCTAGCCAGTTTCCCCACAGAGCCGGAACTGGCTCATGCCCTGCTTGAGGCCCGCATCAGGTTAGAGCATGAGGATCTTCTGCGCACAAAACTGCGTGAATCTGAACAGCATCTGGCAGATCGAAAAGTGATTGAAAAGGCAAAAGGTCTGCTGATGGAGCGGGAACAGATCAGTGAAGATGCTGCGTTCAAATTGATGCGAAGCCAGTCCATGACCCGCAGGATCAGCATGGCAAAGCTGGCCGAAGAGCTGCTTAGAAAAAGCGTCCTGCCGGGCTTGCCATAACTAACCGGTCAGCATGTTCTTCCAGCTCTCGCAGAAGTTTGGGGTCCATCTTTTTCAGCCAGCGTCTGGGGATTGACTCCAGGCCGTAGTAGGCACCGGCCAACATGCCGCAGATGGCGCCGGTAGTATCTGCGTCAGCGCCCTGGTTCACCGTTCCCACCAGACAATCTTCAAAACTCTTTCCTCTGAAAAACCAGTGAAATACGGTCTGCATGGTATCCACAATATAGCCGGTGGCCAGACCACGGTACGGTTCAAAGCAGAACGAGGGAAAGCGGGTCACAAAACCGTCTACCTCACGGCGAAGCTGATTCTTTGAAGCTCCCTGCAGGATTTGATGCAGTAGTGTCCCCAGGCAGATACAGGCTGCATCGGACAGCGCCTGATGATGGGTCAGTCTGGCCTGCTCCAGCGCATATTTTTTCATCAGCTCAATATCCGGCAGAGATAGCAGAGCAGCCGGTAACATCCGCATGGCAGCACCATTGCCACCATCCCACTGATTATACGGTACTTCAAGGGTGCCGTGCAGCATAAAGGCCCGGATTCCTTTACGACAGGTGTCGCCACAATCCACCGGTCTTGACTTCAGCCAGGCAGCAAACTGCTGGGCAATCGCCTCCCGTGACCAGCCCTGGCTTTTTGAAACGGCACGGGCAATGCAAAGAGCCATTTCAGTGTCATCAGTGACCTGGCCCGGTTTCAGACGTAGCCAGCCACCCCCGACAATCTCTTTAAAGATGCCGTATTTGGCTTCAATCTCAGGGGTGGTCATAAACTCAACCGTTGCCCCAAGCGCATCGCCAATCGCCATGCCGATAAAGGCTGCACGGGCATGTTCTTTCAGTTCTGTCGGGTCAATGTTCAGGATCATGAGAATTATATAAGCAAGGAGTGTTCCCGATGCGTGAGATGCAGGTTGATATCTGGTCGTATCAAGGCCAGGCCATAATCGCCATCACCACCAATGGCTCACTAACCCGTGACGGCAGGGCCATTATGGGAAAAGGTGTGGCTCGACAGGCTGCAGAACGATTTCCTGAGCTGCGCCATAAACTGGGCAGGCTGCTGCAGGTGCGGGGCAACCATGTCCATGAAGTTCTACTTGGGCTGGTCAGCTTTCCGGTGGAGGAAACGCCTTTTTCACTGCCTGATCTGAGTCTGATCAGGCGCTCGGCTGAGGAGTTACGGCAATTAACCGACCAGTGTGGCTGGAGGCAGGTGGTTGTCCCGCGGCCCGGCTGTGGCGGCGGCGGAATGCGCTGGCAGGAGGTGAAACCGCTTCTGGAAGAGTATTTTGATGATCGTTTCATCGTTGTAGCTGCACCGGAATAGCAAAACTGCTTAAAAAAGTATCACAACAAGGTTCTGTTAGTTGGTAACATGTTGAAATCACTTTAAAACAAAAACTGGCACGCTCTATGCCTTATGCTAGGCACGTACAGGCAACGGCGCCTGCAGGACTGATCTCCTGCGGCGCCGTTTCTTTTTGAAAGGAGTGTACACCATGGCAACAACCTGTGAGCAGATGAAAAAGATTCAGGGGCATCCATGCTTTGAGCAAAACCACCACAAAACCGGCCGGATGCATCTGGCAGTGGCACCGGCCTGCAATATCAAATGCGGCTATTGCACCCGCAAACATGACTGCGCCAATGAATCACGACCTGGCGTTGCCAGCCGTCTGATGACTCCGGCCGAGGCGCTGGACAAGGTACGTGAGGTGATGGCCTCCCCGATCCTGGGACCGACCATGCGGGTGGTGGGGATTGCCGGACCTGGCGACCCGTTGGCCAATCAGCAGACCTTTGAGACCTTCAAACTGGTGGGTGAGGCGTTTCCCGACCTGATCAAGTGCATGAGTACCAATGGCCTGCTGCTGCCGGAATCACTGGACCGCCTGCATGCCCTCGGTCTGCACAGCCTGACCGTCACCATCAATGCAGTTACCCCTGATACAGCTGCGCAGATCTACCGTCATGTCTATTACCACGGTAAGCGCTACAGTGGCAGAGATGCCGCCGAGATTTTGCTGGCCAGTCAGTACGAAGGGGTACAGCGGGCTGTTGAGCTGGGAATGGTGGTCAAGGTAAACACCGTACTGATCCCCGGCATCAACGAGGCTGAGGTCCCGCTGATAGCAGAACGGATTAAGGGGCTGGGTGCCTTTGTGATGAACGTGATGCCGTTGATTCCCCAGGCAGAGCTGGCACATATTCCGGCCCCAACGGCAGAACATCTTGCAGAGGTGCGTAATAACAACGAGCGGATTATCAGCCAGATGCGGCATTGCAAGCAGTGCAGGGCCGATGCAATCGGCTTATTGTAATGGAAACGATGATAATGGCACGTGGATCAAGTCTGATTAGAGCGGAATTTCGTGGATTTTGAATAGTGTTAATCAGTTTTTATCTGCGCAAATCCGTTTAAACCGCGTCATCAGCGTGCTATGCAGTTAATTAGATTTTGAGAGGCTCCTATGCAGATCACCCCCTTCACTCCTAACGATATTCATCCCTTTCTGGACCTGGCCAAGGATGAAGGCTGGATCAGCACCCGCCGTGAACTGGCGTTTTTGCTTGAGCGTTCACCGGATGGTTGCCTGGTGTGCCATGAGGATGGAAAACAGGTGGGGTTTGTCACGGCAGTGCGGTATGGCAAATCTGGTTGGATCGGTAATCTGCTGGTGGCTTCAGAGGCGCGGGGACGCGGTATCGGCACGGCGCTGTTCAAGCAGGCCATGCAGGTCTTGCAAAGCAACGGCACCAGCACGGTCTGGCTGACCGCTTCAACCTATGGCAGGCCGATCTACGAACGCAACGGCTTCCAGCTATGTGACCAGATCAGGCGCTGGGAACGGCTGGGAGATGAAGAACAGCAGTTGAGACCCACCGTCGCAATCTGTTCTGATTGGCAGGAGATCGATTACCTGGGCTGGGGTGACTCCCGCAATGAACTGCTGGCCTATGCCGCAGCCAACGGCACCGCAGCGGGGGCTGATGAAGGGTTTCTGGTATTGCAGCGCCTGGGTAACAGCCAGCAGATAGGACCGTTTGGAGCACTGAACAGCAGCATCGCTGAACAACTGCTTGAACAGATGCTGCCAGGAACCGGAAGGGTGCTGCTGGATGTGCCAACATCAAACCGGGTTGCTTCAAAACTACTGACCAGCCGGGGTTTTACTGTCAATAGTGAAGTAGATCTGATGTATGCCGGTCAACCGCCGGCTTACCATGCGGAACATATCTACGGGCTGGCCAGCATGGGCAGCATGGGTTAAGCAATTAGTGCATCAGAGGGAGTAAACAGCTTGAACATGGGAAAATTAGGTGCAGTAGCAAGCCGCATCAAGGATTAACATGAGTTGGTTCTGAAGCAACTGTAGTAACAAATTTGAATTATCTCCTCTGGCAGACACCGACGTAATCGTTTCAAAATGACCTTTTCTGTCACAGCAGTGTGCTATACTCCTTAAGAGATCTAAAGGAGTACTGCCGTGGCAACCGACCTGATGGACAAGCTTAAAATTCTGGCAGACGGGGCCAAGTACGATGTCTCCTGCTCTTCCAGCGGCAGCTCCCGCAGCAACAGCGGCGGGATCGGCTCGGCTGCATTCTGCGGTATCTGCCACACCTGGACCAGCGATGGACGCTGTGTCTCTCTGCTGAAGATCCTGATGACCAACGCCTGTATCTACGACTGCGCCTACTGCGTCAACCGCCGCAGTAATGACACGCCACGGGTGGCGCTTTCTCCGGCTGAAGTTGCTGAGTTGACCATCGGTTTTTACCGCCGCAACTACATTGAGGGGCTGTTCCTGAGTACCGGCGTGGTCCGCTCGCCGGATTACACCATGGAACTGCTGATTCAGGCGGTACGCACTCTGCGGGAGGAATATCGCTTTAACGGCTACATCCACCTGAAGCTGGTGCCGGGGGCTGATCCGCTACTGGTGCAGCAGGCCGGTCTCTGGGCGGACCGGGTCAGCATCAACCTTGAGCTGCCCACCCGTGAAAGCCTGCAGCTGCTGGCGCCGGACAAGAGCCGCGACAGCGTGGTGCAGCCGATGCGCCAGGTCAACCAGTTGATCACCGTCAACCGGGCCGAGCGCAAGCAGTCCCGCAAGGTGCCCCGCTTTGCACCGGCTGGTCAAAGTACCCAGCTGATCGTGGGGGCGTCCAACGAGAGCGACCGCCAGATTGTGCAGCTGTCTGAACAGCTGTATCAACGGATGGAGCTGAAACGGGTCTACTATTCCGCTTTTATCCCGGTCAATCAGGACACCCGCCTGCCTACCCGTCCGGTGGCGCCGCTCAGGCGTGAGCACCGCCTGTATCAGGCAGACTGGCTGCTGCGGTACTACGGCTTCACGGCGGATGAACTGCTGGATGAGGCGCGCCCCAACCTGGATAATGAGCTTGATCCCAAGACCGGCTGGGCCCTGCGCCATATTGCGCTGTTCCCGGTGGAGATCAACCGGGCCAGTTATGAAGAACTGCTGCGGGTGCCGGGAATCGGGGTGCTCTCGGCCCAACGGATTATCCGGGCCCGGCGGCAGGGGCATCTGGGGCTGGATGATCTGGTGCGCCTGGGGGTGGTGATGAAGCGGGCCCGCTATTTCATTACGGCCCGCGGCAGATCGCTGGAGTCAGCAGCGCTGGATAGCAGCAGCCTGCGCAGCAGGTTGACTGATAAGCCTGCCATACGGAAACCGCAGCAGCTCAACCTTGATTTCAACTCCCCGGCTGATGATGAAACCCGTAGCCTGATTACGGGGGAGTTATGACGACCTGCCGGTATTGCTATGATGGCAGCCTGGCCGGCCTGTTGACCCTCTATGCCCGGCTGTTGCCGGAACGGGTCACTGTAGAGCAGATCAGTACTGCCCCGCTTGCCCAGCAGGGGCTGTTCAGTACCGAAATCTGTATTGCCACAGATCAGGCCCTGGCAGAGGCGTTCTGGCAACGCCTGATCCAACGGCTATCCGACCACAGCCTTAAGCTGCTGCGGCGCTGCCTGCTGGCTGATCATCCCCAACAGGAACTACTGATCTATTACTTCTTGTTGTTGGAGGCTGAACACGGCAAAAAGGTTGACGGGATGTTGGCCCATCCTCAGGTAACACCGGTCTGGAAGCTGGCTCAGCAGGTGGCACGGGAGGCCCACCGTTATCTCGGCTTTGTCAGGTTTCTGCAGCTACAGGGCGGCCTGTATTACGCGGCAATCAGACCGGATCACCGTATCCTGCTGTTGATCGGGGTGAACTTTGCTGAGCGGTTCAGCGACCAGCA
>DAIQQT010000072.1:0-9199 GCA_036786685.1 Trichlorobacter sp. | reverse complement strand
GGGGGGCAAGGCCGTAGCGGGGCGCAACCGCCAGATTCCAGTACTGGGTGTAGGCATCCTCACCATCAGGGTCTGATGCCCAGAGCGACCACTGGTACTGCTGCGCCCATTCAGTGCGAATGGTAGCGTCTGCAGTAACGTCACCGTCAGGCAGGGTAAAGGCCAGGCGCAGCAGATCCCCCTTGGTGCTGCGGCTGCTGATGGCCAGACGTGCAGGGCCGGGCTTCAGGTAACGACCGGTAACCGTAACCAGCTCTTCAGCCTGCTCAACCGGGGCTGGTTCAACGTCATCATGGTCCCCATGCGCAGGTTTCCCGCTTTTTGGTGGCACCGGGGTAACAGTCACCAGAAAGAGATCCCCCTCCTCAATCCTGGCAGTAAGTACCAGACGTTCTTTTGTGTTCCTCTTGGGCAGCTTTGCCACAACCCTGAAGTACCCGTCTTCGCCACTTTTATACACCTCCGGTACAACGGCAACAGGTGGTGCTTCACTGATCTTTACCGCTGCAACGGCTCCCAGGGCTGCTATGACCAGCAACGCAGCCATCAACGGCACAAACAGACGTCGAGACATACAAACTCCTTTCACACGCAAATCAGATACGGATCATCTTACCTTGCACAGACCAGACCAAAGCAAACCAACAAAAAAAACATTGTAATTCCGGCGACAAACAAGGACAACTACACTAACACGCCTTCAACGGCCAGACATCATACGTACAGACAACCAGCAGTAAATGTACAAGCACCCTACTCTGCCTTTTCTCCGAAGAACAAAAAAAATGGGTCACCCCCACAGGGGCGACCCATTTTTGCTATTCCATACCGGAACAATTGCAGCATATGACCGGTTATCCGGCGTTAACCTTCCTGTGACGCCTCTGCAGCGCCACCTTCCATAAATTCCTGCTGTGCCTTCATAATCGCCTGCATCTGACCCAACTGCTCCCCCAACCAGGAATGCAGCATGGCAGCAGTCTGGAAATTCATGGTAATGCCGGTTTCAATGAAGCGAACCATGGTACCGTTCAGATTTTTGGGATCAGAGTCCACCAGGGCACCGATACCGCCTTCCGGGCTGATTTCATGGGTCAACTCTTTTGGCAGTGCCGGACGCTCCTGATAAAAATGGGCAACCAGCTCACCACGGGGAGTAAAGCCCCCCTGCACACCGTTGGCGTAGACCGGGTTGTAGTTGTAGCTGTAGATGTAGTTAAAGTTGATCTCTGGCTTACGCTGGTGACTCATAATAATTCCTTCCCCATAGCTTGAATGTGCAACAAAGGCTTGATTACATAGCACATTTTTAGCCGGTCTGACAAGCGGAAGAAACAACAAAAAACATCAAGGAAGTTGCATTATTTTCGGAGTGGTGGAATAATAGTTCCAGAAGAAGGAGGTGCAACCATGGACGTAAGCTCAATAGCAGGTGCCGCAACTCTTATGCAGTCATCTCAGACCCAGCAGGCGCTGTCAGCATCAATGATCAAGATGAATGCGGAATCACAGAGCAATATTGCAGAGATGATTCAAAAGAATGCTCAGTCGATGCCGCAGCCGACCAAAAGCTCCGGTTCCGGCTTTTCCACCTACGCCTAAAACAGATAGCAAACAGCACCTGTCATTTTCACTCCTGAAGCCAGCCGGTTTCAGGAGTATTTTTTTGCCTGCAGGTCCAGGCTGGTACAGGATGTGATGTAGCCTCCCGACGGTGGTTGTGCTAGTAAGGTAGTTTCGGAATGCAGGGATAAGGGAGTGGCTGAATGAACAGAAAAACAGTGGTACTACTGCTTGGCGCCGCGCTTGTTGCACTGGCGGCCGGTGTTGTTATGCGACGGAACCAGACTGCCAACGGCAGCGAACTAAGGCTTACCGGAACCATTGAAACCACCAGCGTGGCAGTCTCTTTCAAGGTACCGGGACGGCTGAAGGAGCGGTTGGTGGATGAGGGGCAGCAGGTGAAGGTTGGTCAGATTGTTGCCCGGCTGGAGGATGACGAGCTGAAGGATGAACGTTCGGCCCGGGCTGCAGATCAGCAGGCAGCGCAAGCAGCATTGGCTGATCTGAAGGCTGGCAGCCGGCAGGAAGAGATTGCAGCCAGTGTCGCAACCCTTGCCCGGCTGAAGGCTGAGGCGGACCGGGCAGCACAGGATGCAACCAGAGCCGAGGCGTTATTTAAGAAAGAGGTAATACCGCGTAAAGAGTTGGATGCCGCCAGGGCTGCAAAGGATGCCACCGCCGCCGCACTGCGCGAGGGGGATGAGCGGTTGAAACTGGTACGGGTTGGCCCCCGTCCCGACGCCGTAAAACAGGCGCAGGCCCGGCTGGAAGGTGCCGCTGCAGCACGTTCGCTGGCTGATACCCGCTTGTCACAGGCAATTCTGGCAGCGCCGATCAGTGGCACTGTCATGGCCAAACATGCTGAGCCGGGAGAGCTGTTGGCAGTGGGCAGTCCGGTAATCACCCTGGCCAAACTTGACGAGGTCTGGGTGCGTGCCTATCTGCCGGAGACGCAATTGGGCAAGATCAAGCTGGGACAACGGGCCACCGTCACCAGTGACACCTGGAAGGGGCGGGCCTATCAGGGCACGGTCAGCTTTATCGCCTCTGAGGCAGAATTTACCCCCCGCAATGTCCAGACCGAAGCAGAACGTGTCAAGCTTGTCTACCGGATCAAGGTCACCATTGCCAATCCGCAGCAAGAGCTGAAACCGGGTATGCCGGTGGATGCAGTAATTGAAACGTCTAAACCTTGATTCTGCCACAGAACACAGAAGGCTCAGAGAAGAGAACGTTTTTTGGCCTTAACCCTTTGAAATCTGTTTTATGTCTTGTTGTTCTCTCTGTGTGCTCTGTGACCTCTGTGGCGATCAAAACGGTGCTTTCCAATGATTAAAATCTCCAACCTGACCAAACGCTTCACTGATCTGATTGCGGTGGATTGCCTTAACCTTTCTATCCCCAAAGGTGAACTGTTCGGTCTGGTGGGTTCCGATGGCGCAGGCAAGACCACTACCCTGCGGATGTTGACCGGGGTACTGGACGCCAGCAGCGGTGAGGCCACGGTGCTGAGCTGCCCCTGTCATGATCTGGAGCCGGTCCGTTCCCATATCGGTTACATGAGCCAGCGTTTTGGGCTGTATCCTGATCTGACGGTGATGGAAAACATCCGCTTCCATGCCGACATCTTTGGTGTGCCAAAGGGGGAATGGACCGCACGGGCTAAGCGGTTGCTGGAGATGAGCGGTCTGCAGCCGTTTATCAAGCGTCGCGCCGGTGCCCTGTCCGGCGGCATGAAACAGAAGCTGGGGCTCTGCTGCGCCCTGATCCATACCCCCACGGTGCTATTCCTTGATGAACCGACCAACGGTGTTGACCCTGTCTCCCGCCGTGATTTCTGGCGTATTCTTGATACCCTGCTGGCTGAAGGGGTCACCATTGTGGTGGCCACTGCCTACCTGGATGAGGCTGAGCGCTGTCACCGGGTTGGGCTGCTGCACCATGGCAGGTTGCTGGCCTGTGACACCCCCCGGAACCTGAAGGCGTTGGCAGATCCGGTTATTGCAGATCCTACCCTTGAAGATGTCTTCATCACCGTCATGGGAGAAGGGGCGGATACGGCGGTGCAGCGCAGGCCGGCACCTGATCTGCGATCCGCTGTTGCTGCCGTCACCCTTGCAGGGATGACCCGTAGCTTTGGCGATTTTATTGCCGTCAACAAGATCAGCCTGACGGTGCCAAAAGGGGAAATATTCGGTTTCCTTGGCCCCAACGGCGCCGGGAAATCCACCACCATCAGGATGCTGTGCGGCATTCTGGAACCAAGCAGTGGTGACGGCCAGGTGGCTGGCTTTGATGTTGCCACCCAAGCCGAGCTGATCAAGGAAAATATCGGCTACATGAGCCAAAAGTTCTCCCTCTATGAAGACCTGACGGTGTCAGAGAATATCGCATTTTACGGTGGTATCTACCGGCTGTCTGCAAAGGAACTGGCTGAGCGTGCTGATTGGGTGATTGAGATGGCCGGACTGACTGAGCGTCGCAATTCCAAGGCCGGTGAGCTCTCCGCCGGTTGGCGACAGCGGCTGGCTCTGGGCTGCGCCCTGCTGCATAAGCCGCCGATCATTTTTCTTGATGAACCCACCGCCGGGGTTGATCCACTCAACCGCCGCCGTTTCTGGCAGCTGATCCATCATCTGGCAGCTGATGGCGTCACGGTCTTTGTCACCACTCACTACATGGATGAGGCAGAATACTGCGACCGGCTGGCCCTGATCTACCGGGGAGAACTGGTGGCGATCGGTACGCCGCAGGAGTTGAAACAGCAACGGGTTGTAGATGGTCTGTTACCCAGCCTGGAACAGGTCTTTATTGATCTTATTGAAGAACGGGACAGAAAAGGAGGTACTGCCTGATGCCGCCCTTTCTACGCCGCATCACGGCAGTTGGCCGGAAGGAATTTCTGCATGTGCTGCGGGACCCGCGCAGTCTGGCGCTGGGTATCCTGATGCCGCTGATCATGCTGTTTCTGTTCGGCTACGCCCTGACCCTGGACGTTGATCGGGTGCCGCTGGCGGTCTGGGATCAGAGCCAGACACCCCAGAGTCGGGAGCTGATCAGCCGTTTTGAGGGGTCTCGCTACTTCTCCTTGCGGCAGCATGCCTCCTCCTACCAACAGCTTGAGCAGGCAGTTGACCGGCGGCACGCCTTGATTGCACTGGTGATACCAACGGACTTTGCCGACCGGCTTGATGCCGCCAGGCAGCCGGTCCTGCAGGTGATCCTGGATGGCAGCGACCCCAATACCGCCACCATTGCCCAGGGCTATGCCGAGGCGATAGTGCTGACCTGGTCGCGCCAGATCAGTATAACAGCCCTGCAGCGCCGCTTTCCGCTGCGGGCAGCGCAGCCGATACCGTTGGAAATACGTCCCAGGGTCTGGTTCAACAGCGACCTGGTCTCAAGAAATTTTATCTTCCCTGGGCTGATCCCGGTGATCATGATGATCGTGGCCGCGCTCTTGACCTCACTCAGCATGGCGCGGGAATGGGAGACCGGCACCATGGAACAGATTGTAACCATGCCGGTACGCAAATGGGAGCTGATCATCGGCAAGCTGGCACCCTATTTCTGTATCGGTGTAGTGGATCTGCTGCTGTCAGTTGGTGTTGGCTACTACGTCTTTGGCGTGCCGCTGAAAGGCAGCCTGCTGCTACTTTCTGCCCTTTCGCTGCTGTTTCTGGTGGGGGCGCTGGCAGTGGGGATGCTGATCAGTATTATTGCCAAAAGCCAGCTGTTGGCCAGCCAGTTGGCCCTGTTGGTGACGGTGCTACCCGCCTTTCTGCTGTCCGGTTTCATCTTCCCGCTGGAGAATATGCCGGCACCGATCCAGGCGGTCAGCCATATCGTGGTGGCGCGCTACTTTGTCGCCATCCTGCGGGGGATCTACCTCAAGGATGTGGGGCTGGCCACCCTCTGGCCCCAGGCCCTGTTTCTGGTGGGCTTTGCCGCGCTGATCCTGTCGGTGGCGGTGCTGAAGTTTAAGAAGAAGCTGGGGTAGCCATGTTTGAACGCCTGAAAGCCATGCTGATCAAAGAGTTCATCCAGACCTTCCGCGACCCGCGGATGCGGGTGGTGCTGTTTATTCTGCCAATGATTCAGACCGTGATCTTTGGCTATGCGGTTAATATGGATGTGCGTCAGATTCCCACCGCTGTGATTGATCGTGACAACTCAGCTCAGAGCCGCGAGCTGTTACAGGTGCTGTTCGCCTCGGGTCATTTCCGCCAGTCGCTCCGGCTGGAGAATGAGCAGCAGGCGGCCCGGCTGCTGGACAGCGGCGCTATCCGGGTGGCCTTGGTGATCAATCACGGTCTGGCGGAGAAGCTAGGGCGAGGGGAAACCGCCACGGTGCAGGCGCTGGTTGATGGTTCTGATTCCAACACTGCCGGAGTGATCCTGGGCTATCTCTCCCGCTTCAGTGAGGTACAGAATATCAGGCTGCTGGCAGAGCAGGCGGGCCGTAGCGGTGTTCCACTGCTGCCCGGCGCGGTGCGGATGGAGTCCCGGGCCTGGTTTAATCCGGATCTGGCCAGCCCGCCGTTCTATGTGCCAGCAGTGATCGCCAATATCCTCTACATCATCACCATGCTGCTGTCGGCCATGGCAGTGGTGCGTGAAAAGGAGATCGGCACCATTGAGCAGGTAATCGTAACCCCGATCCGCAAGTACGAGTTCATTCTGGGCAAAACCCTGCCGTTCGTGCTGATCGGTTATGCCAACGTCTTCCTGATCAGCCTGGTGGGCTGGCTGGTGTTCCGGGTGCCGGTGCGGGGCAGTATTACGTTGTTGATCGTGGCCACCGGCCTGTTTCTGATGAGCTCACTGGGGACCGGCCTGTTTCTCTCCACCATCAGCCAGACCCAGCAGCAGGCCAAGATGTCGGCCTTTTTCATTATCTTCATCGCCATGCTGCTGTCCGGCTTTGCCTTTCCGGTGGAGAATATGCCGCTGCCGGTACAGTGGCTGACTCTGATCAATCCGGTGCGCTGGTTCATGGAGATTATCCGAGGGCTGTATCTGAAAGGAGTGGGACTGCTGATTCTCTGGAAACAGCTGTTGATGCTGCTTTTAATCGGGTCAGCAGTACTGGGGGTGGCGGTGGCCCGCTTCAGGAAGACCGTGGGATGACTTTGTTCTGGTTGACAAGCAGCCGGTGACTGGCTAAGGTCTTCGGGTTGCATCATAATCTGACGAGGTGCTCTATGAAAAAGTTGGTGCTGTGCCTGCTGCTGGTTAGCTGTGTGATCTTGAATGGCACGGCTCGGGCTGCTGATGAAATGGACCCCAAGAAGCAGGCCGAGTTGATGGAAAAGATCAAGAAGCTTGAACAGCAGATATCTGAACTGACTGCACTGAAACTGAAAAAACAGTCAATACCTGCCAAAAAAGAGCAGTGCATGAAGGTGGTTGGTGTTGAGACCTACTGTACCTGCGTGGTGGAAAAGCTGCCTGCATCGGTTGATTATCGCCAGTTTGTACAGGTGTTGCTGACCCCTTCCAAAGAGCTGGGCTATGATGCCATGTCAACTGAGCAGAAAAAGGATATTGATGTTGCGCTGGTGGCATGGGCCAAATGTGTAGACTACAAGGGCCCAAAAGGCGCTGGCTTTATTGACGGCCTGATGAATAGAGAGACTCTGTTCTAGGCTCGATTCTCAGCTGTAGCAACAAAAAGGGGGATACCGAATTTCGGCGTCCCCCTTTTCTTACCTGGTATGGAATGGCTCTACTTCTGGTAGCCCAGCTTGGTTGAGATCTCTTCTGCCGCCTTGATTGCCAGGGGGAGCAGCTCCTTGCTGATCCGCTCGTCGGAAAAACGCATGGAGGGACCGGAGATGCTGACCGCACCAATGATACGGCGGGTGTAGTCGCGGATCGGCGCACTGACGCACTTGACCCCTTGGTCAAGCTCTTCATTGTCAATGGCATAGCCCTGTTCTGCAATCTCAGCCAGCTGTTTTTTCAGGACTTCACGGTCAGAAATGGTATTCTCAGTAAACTTTTCCAGTTCGCGGTTCGGCAGATAATGGTCAATCTCTTCGCTGCTCATGTAGGCTATCTGAACCTTGCCGGCGGCGGTGCAGTAGGCAGGAAGCCGTGAACCAACCCTGGGGACCACCCGAACAGTCATGCTGGTTTCCACGCTGTCCAGATAGATGATGTGGAAGTCTTTCAGTACCGCAACGTAGGTGGTTTCGTTGCAGATCTTGACCAGGTCTTCAATGACCGGTTTTGATTGACGCAACAGGCCCATCTGTTTAATAAAGGTCTGACCCAGTTCCAGGGTCTTCAGGCCCAGCCGGTAGTTTTCAGTAACCTTATTCTGCTCAATATAACCACGGGATTCAAGGGTTGCCAGCAGCCGGAAGACATTGTTTTTGTGGAGTTTAAGACGTTTTGAAAGCTCGGTGACCCCCAGCTCGTCTGTTTCTCCGTGGAACTGTTCCAGCAGATCAAGGGCGTGGGACACGGCCTGAATAAGATATTCTGATTTTTCTTTTTTTGCCATTGGTATCGGTTCCTGAAGGGTTGGAATATAAAGTTTGCTGTTACTTAACTAACTGTTGGGTCTATTATATAGAATCTTGTTTTATAATTGTCAAGTATGAATAATTGCATTATATTTTTACCATGATCTCTGACTTTATTGCGTGTTATCTGCCTAAAAATAAAACAAAGCGGAGCGGGTATGCTTAATTTAAGAAAGAAAATTCTGGTTGCAATTGACGGTTCTCCCTATTCGGATAAGGCTGCTGAAGAGGCAGTGCGGATGGCAGCCGGCAACCGGAGTCAGTTTAAAAGCAAGGTCTTTGCCCTGCTGGTGGTACCCAACGCCCAAAGTTCCAGCTATTCTGACTTTGTGCCGGTCAAGCCGCTGACCGAGACCGAAGAGTGGGATGAACTGCGCAAGCGGATCTTCTATATTGTCGAAAAGTCTGCTGCTGAATATGATGTCCCCCTTGAGATGATTGTTGAGGCAGGTGAACCGGCAGAAAAGCTGGTTGAATTCGCAAAGCAGGAAGGTGTTGATGTGATTGTCATCGGCAGCTCCGGCAAAGGATTTCTTGAGCGCCGTCTGAAGGGGTCTGTCTCCCGCCGGGTGGCGGAGCTGGCTCCCTGCTCTGTTTATCTGGTTCGTGCATAATACGCTTCGGGGACATCCCCGCATCTAAACCCATGAAAGGTGTTGTAATGTTTCGCTTTGTTCTTACCCTGCTGTTGCTGGCTGTGCTGTCCTCTCCCGTTAGTGCTGCTGTCGCCCCTGAAGTTTCGGTTCCGATCCTGCTCTATCACCGTTTCGGACCCACCGTGGCCGATGGCATGACCATCACCACTCCGGTTTTTGAATCCCATATGAAGTACCTGCACGACAATGGCTATAAGGTGATCCCGCTGCGTCAACTGGTGCAGTGGTATCAGGGCAAAGGCGCTGCCCCGGCGCCAAAATCTGTAGTTATCGTTGAAGATGATGCCCACAAGACCGTGTACAGTGATATGCTGCCGATCATCCGCAAATACCGCTATCCGGTCACCATCTTTGTCTATCCGTCGGCTATCTCGAACGCCAAGTACGCCATGACCTGGGATCAACTGCGTGCGTTGAAGAAGACCGGGCTGTTTGACATTCAATCCC
>DAIQQT010000071.1:0-9268 GCA_036786685.1 Trichlorobacter sp. | reverse complement strand
GGTGATTGTACCCCAGAAGGATGATCACAATTTTACCCAGGATGAGTATGATGCCCTGACAGAAGAGGAGCGGGCCAAACTTGAAGAACAGGGGAAATTGCTGACGGAACGTCTGAATGATGTCCTGCGTCAGGTCCGCGATAATGAGAAGGCCACCAAGGATGCTCTGGCCCAGGCGGATCGTGAACTGGGGCTTTCCTGTCTGGGACACCGGCTGGACCCGCTGCGGGAGAAGTACGCTGATCTGGAGAAGGTGCTGACCTATCTTGAAACCGTACAGGAAGATATCCTTAAAAATCTGGAGGATTTTAAGCCGCAGCCAACGCAGCCCCAGATCCCCGGTCTGAAGATCGCCCGTCAGGAACCCAGCTTTGAACGTTACGAGGTCAATCTGCTGGTGGATAACAAGGAGACGGAAGGGGCGCCGATCGTCTTTGAATCCAACCCCACCTACAACAACCTGTTTGGCAGGATTGAGCATGTCATGCAGTACGGTGGCGTGGCGGTGACCGATTTTACCATGATCAAGGCCGGTGCCCTGCATCGCGCCAATGGCGGCTACCTGGTGATTGATGCCCGCGAGGTGTTGATCAACCCCTTTGTCTGGGATTCCCTGAAACGCTGTATCCGTACCGCAGAGATCAGGATTGAGGATGTGCTGGAGCAGTACCGCTTCATGACTATGGTGTCGCTCAAGCCGGAACCGGTGCCGCTTTCAGCCAAGATTGTGCTGGTGGGCACCCCCTGGATTTACTATCTGCTCTATTATCAGGACCCGGACTACCGTAAATTCTTCAAGGTCAAGGCGGAGTTTGACAGCTCGGTCTCCCGTACACCGGTGGTCATGCAGGAGTATGCCCTGTTTGTCGCTACCCTCTGCCGTGACAAGAAGCTGCTGCACTTTGACCGGGCCGGGGTGGCCTGCCTGCTGGAATATACCGCCCGGATGGTGGATGATCAGCAGAAGCTCTCCTCACGGTTCATGGAGATCGCTGATTTTGTCCGTGAGGCCAGTTTCTGGGCCGAGCGTGACGGCCATGAGGTGATCACCTGCAGCGATGTCCGACGCGCTGCTGAAGAGCAGCTCTATCGGGTCAACCGGATTGAAGAACGGATGCAGGAGCTGTTTGATGACGGCACCATCATGGTGGACACCGACGGCGCCGTGGTGGGGCAGATCAACGGCCTGTCGGTCATTTCACTGGGGGATCATGTCTTTGGACGGCCTTCACGGATCACGGCCCGGATCTGGTTGGGCCAGGCCGGTATGGTGAATGTGGAGCGGGAGGTCAAGCTTTCCGGCCCGATTCACGATAAAGGGGTCTTGATTCTGACCGGTTATCTTGGGGGGCTGTTTGCCCGTAGCCATCCTCTGTCGCTATCTGCCTCAATCTGTTTTGAACAGAACTATGACGGGGTTGAGGGGGATAGCGCTTCGTCCACTGAACTGTATGCCCTGCTTTCATCCCTGTCCGGCCTGCCGATCAAGCAGGGGATTGCGGTGACCGGCAGCGTCAACCAGCGGGGTCAGATCCAGCCGATCGGCGGTGTGAACCATAAGATTGAAGGTTTCTACGCGGTCTGTAAGGCCAAGGGGTTAACCGGCAAACAGGGGGTACTGATCCCCAAGACCAATGAACGGCATCTGATGCTGAAGGAAGAGGTGGTGGAGGCGATTGCAGCCGGTAAATTCCACCTCTGGAGCATTGAGACCATTGAGCAGGGGATCGAGATCCTGACCGGTGTGCAGGCCGGCACCGCTGGCAAGAACGGCTCCTTTCCCAAAGGCACGGTCTTCTATCAGGTTGCACAAACCCTGAAGAAGATGCATACCCGGATGCACGACGAAGATGAGGATAAAAAGAAGGCTGCAGGCCGCAAGAAGAAGGCCGCAACTGCCGGTAAGAAAAAGTCTGCTGAAACAGACAGGGAGGCATAAGATGGGGATTTCCTGGAGAGAAGATCTTGCCATAGGGGTTGAGCAGATTGACAGTCAGCATAAAGAACTGCTGGCACGTTTTGACCTGCTGCTCAATTCCTGCAAGGAAGGCAAGGGGCGTGAAGAGGTGCTGCACCTGCTGTCATTTCTGGATGAGTATGTGATCAGCCACTTTGGTGATGAAGAGGTGCTGCAGAAAAAGAGCGGTTTTCCTGATTATGAGGCACATCATGCGGAGCATGTCGGGTTTATCGCCCGGATTGCCGAGCTGAAAGAGCGAATGCGTACCGACGGCAGTGTACAGATTGATCACGTGCTGGATACCAATAAGCTGCTGCTTGATTGGCTGATTCGGCATATCTCGGTCAGAGACAAGGCGGTAGGTAAGCACTTGAGAGGGCAGGAAGGCGTATAGTGTAAGCAGTAACCTGCTGTCTGTACAACACAAGACTACGCCCTGTTGGCTGATGCTGACAGGGCGTTTTGGTGTAGGACGTAGGAGAAATGAATCAGTTGCAGTCTTCCCGCCAGAGGCATTGATCCTGCCCGCAGACAGCTGCCTTGCCGGTGGCATAGCATGGGTCGTTACCTTCAGCCTGCTGTATCTGCTGAATCAGGTCTGCCTTACGCAGTTTACCCGCCTTAATTCCCAGTTCTGCAGCAATCTTTTTGACGTCATCCAATTTCATGGTCCGTCTCCTTTCCCGCATGTGTCTTGTAGGGTAGTATACACACTTTGGGGATCTGGTCAAATTTTCAGCAAAAAAAATACCGCCGGAAGGTTCCGGCGGTATCACAGCAGTGCAAAAAGATGGTTACAGCTTGATTCCGGCCAGTTTAAACAGTGCTTCTTTGTATTTGTCGCCGGTCTTGGTCACGATCTCTTCCGGCAGCGGCGGTGCCGGTGCGGTCTTGCCCCAGTCCAAGGTCTCCAGATAATCCCGCAGGAACTGCTTGTCAAAGCTGGGCTGAGCGCCGCCCGGCTGATACTGGTCTTTGGGCCAGAAACGGCTTGAATCCGGTGTCAGGCACTCATCAATGATGATCAGCTTGCCTTCATAGACACCGAACTCAAACTTGGTGTCGGCAATGATAATCCCCTTCTGGTCAGCGATCTCGCGGGCGCGGCAGTAGATGCGGATGGTGGCTTCGCGGGCCTGTTCAGCCAGCTCTTTGCCACAGATCCGTGCCATCTCGTCAAAGCTGATTTTTTCGTCATGGGTACCCAGCTCGGCCTTGGTGGAAGGGGTAAAGATCGGTTCTGCCAGACGATCGGACTCCTTCAGCCCTTCCGGCAGCTTGATGCCGCAGATGGAACCGGTGGCCTTGTAATCCTTCCAGCCGGAACCGGAAACATAGCCCCGTACGATGCACTCGGCTGCCAGCGGCTCTGCCTTCTTGACCAGCATGGAGCGGCCGGCCAGGACATCGGCGTAGGGCTGGCAGGCGGCAGGGTAGTCAGCCACATCGGTGGAGATGATATGGTTGGGGATGATATCTTCCATCTGGCTGAACCAGAATTTTGAGATCTGGGTCAGCACGATCCCCTTGTCTGGAATCGGCTCATTCATGATCACATCAAAGGCCGAAATCCGGTCTGACGTGACCATCAGCAGGGCATCGCCCAGATCGTAAATATCACGTACCTTGCCACGGTTGACCAGTTTCAGGCCGGGGAAATCGGTTTGTTTAACAGGCTGGGACATGTCAGCTCTCCTTTGGTTTCAACATTACTGATTCGCGGCGGTCAACGCCGGATTAATGACGATTTTGGCCTTACTGCGCAGTTCCTTCAGCCAGTTGCGCAGGGCTTCTTCCTGCTTGGCAGGCAGCAGCCGCTTTTTAATTTCATCCTTGCGGGGGGTAAAGTCGGTCTGGGGGGCAGCACTGCGCTGCTTCAGCCGTATTGCATACCAGCGGTTACCCACCAGCATCGGCTCAGAGGCGGCTGGGCTGGCGCTGGTCAGCTCAAAGGCCTTTTCCATCAGCGGCTTTGATGTGCCGATACCGGGCAGGTCTCCTTTGGCGTTATAGCCAAAGGCAGGGGTTACTTGCAGCTTAAGGCCTGCTCCGCTTGCTGCCAGGGCCTTTTGTGCCTCAACCGCCTTTTGTTTTGCCAGATCCGCTGCCTTCAGGGCGCGTACCTGCTGCTCGACCGTAGCGCGTACCTGGGCCAGTGGTGGCAGTTCAGCCGCCTTCTTCTCCTTGACTTTAAAGATGTAGATCCCTTTTGCGGTTTCAACCGGGCCACCCAGCTCACCTTGTTTCAACTCAAAGGCCTTTTTGATCAGGGCTGTTTCACCAGCAAGGGCTGCCGGAGAAGTGGTTGCACTGAAAAGCGGGGTGTCCTGAACTTTTGCGCCCAGCTTGCCCGCCACCAGGGCAAGGTTGCCGGACTTGATGTTCTGGAACAGGGTGTCGGCTGCCTTTTCATACAGGGCCTTTGACCCCTTCTGGCGTTGCGCATCCGCCTTAACACGGTCTTTTATCTGTTCATAGGGGGTCGGGGCATTGTCTTTGTCAAGATAACGATCCATGTTTTTGTCGTAGAAGGTTTTCTGCTCTTCAGCGGTTACTGCTTGAGCGTGTGTCTGGCTGGAATTTTCCAGCATAAACCAGGACAGGGCAACCTTCTCAGGTGTCTTGAATTTTTCAGCATTTTTAGTCAGAAAATCCTGCAGGTCTGCGTCAGTAAGCTTTACCTCGCCAGCCAGATCTGCTGCTGCAAAGGAGGCATAGGTAAGCTCCAGCTTGTCCTGCTCTTTATGGAACTGCTTCAGGGCCTCGTCATCACTGATAACTACCTTGTCCATCACGGTCTTGCGGGTCTTGTCAATCAGCAGCTCGCGCTTTTTTGAATCCTCATATGCTTCGGGGGTAATCCGGTTTGCCTTCAGCATCTGCTGGTACAGGCTGAAATCAAAGCTGCCGTTCTGCTGGAAGGCAGGCATGGCTGCTATGGCAGCGGAGATATCTTCTTTGCTGACCGATACGCCCTGGCTCTTGGCAGCCTTCATGATCAGGGTGCTGTCAATCAGGCGGTCAATGACCTGCTGGCGGAGATTAAGCTGTTTTTCAAGTTCAGGGGTGAAATTGCCGCCAAAGATCTGGCGATAGGTTTCAGCCATGTTCTGGTAAGCGTTCTGATAGGCTTCAAGCGAAATGGTGGTCCGGTCAACCTTGGCGGCATAACCGGCGCTTCTGCCCATCCCCTCATCACCTTTGCCCCAGACCAGGAAGATGGTGCCGATAAACGACAGTACGATGATGATGAAGACGGCCTTGATAACGACCGAATCCTTCTTTTTGCGTATCACATCAAGCATGGTGCCGGGCTCCTTGTCTCTGTAGGTCAAATGGTTGTCAAAAGAGGTTGCATACTACACTAGCGCTTTAGATAAAATCAAGCTGTGATTCCCAAGGTCCGGCGGTTTACAGCCGGTCTTAACTGTGCTAGTGTGCGCCACTATTTACGCGGTTTGAGTGCTATGACGGGGGTGCCATGGAGTTAAGTTTTTCCCATACCAATGAAGAAGTGGACAAGCTGATTGATCGGCTGATTACGGCCACCGGGGGGATCACCCATGCCCATCTGGTGCGGGAACTGGTTATTTCATCACTCAAAATCGGGCAGGAGACCACCTACCTGCCGGACCTGAAGCTGATCAACCGCACCCTGCGGGAGATGCGCTACACCACCCGGGTGTTCAGCCCCTACCGTGACCGGAAAAAAGTGACGGTCTTCGGTTCTGCCCGGACTCAGCCGGATGAGCTGATTTACCAGACCTGTATCCGTTTCAGCCGTCTGCTGGCCGAGCATAACTGGATGATTATCACCGGTGGTGGTCCTGGCATCATGCAGGCCGGTAATGAAGGGGCCGGTAGTGAGAACTCCTTTGCGGTCAATATCAAACTGCCTTTTGAGCAGAGCGCCAATCCGGTCATGCAGAACACTCCCCGCCTGGTTACCTATAAGTACTTCTTTAACCGTAAGGTGGCCTTTGTCAAGGAGGCTGATGCCGTGGCGGTCTTTCCCGGCGGCTTCGGTACGCTGGATGAGGCGATGGAGGTCTTTACGCTGGTACAAACCGGCAAGACCTCTCCCAAACCTTTGGTGCTGGTGGATGACGGGGACGGTTTCTGGGAACAGTTCTTTGAGTTTGTCAAAGAGCAGCTGCTGGCCAAGGGGTTGATCTCCGGTGAAGATTTTTCAATCTTCACCATTACCAAGGATGAGCATGAGGCGGCAGCGGTTATAGAGGGCTTCTACAAAAACTACCACTCGATCCGTTTTCACGATGATCTGATTGTGGTCCGGCTAACCAAAGAACTGCAGCCGGAGCAGCTTGATCTGCTTGAGCAGGAATTTCCCGAGCTGATCCTGCCAGGGGGGCGGATTGTCAGTTGCGAACCGCTGCTGGTTGAGGATGATGAACCGGAGCTGGCGCTGTTGCCCCGGATCAATTTTCCCTTTAATCACTTTCATTACGGGCTGCTGATCGCCTTTATCAACCGTATAAACACGTTTTGACATTTGACAGGGGCTGTGTTAAAAAATTCCACTTTTTCTATATAGTCACGTTTTCAACGGATTAGCCCTCTTTTGAGGAGAGTGTCGGCATTTGAGGTGGGCTATGGGGCTTGACCTGGCTAACGCCACACAGGAAGAGATTGCACAGGCTCGTACTGAATGCCGGACCATGGTGACCCGGCGTGCGCTGGTTTCAGGGGCCGCAGTACTGGTGCCGCTACCGGGTACAGATCTGGTGGCAGATGTGGGGATGCTGATGCAGTTGTTGCCCCGGATCAACACCCGCTTTGGTCTTTCGCCAGAACAGGTGGAGGCGTTAAGCCCGGAACTGAAGATTATGGCCTTTGATCTGGCCAAGAGAGCCGGAGCAAAGCTGGTCGGGAAGGCAATTACCACCAACCTGGTTGCATCGCTGCTAGGCAAAGTAGGGCTGCGACTGGGGATCAAAAGTGCCGCACGGTTTGTACCGCTGGTTGGGCAGGCAGCAGCGGCTGCCATCAGCGTCAGCGTGATGCGTTATATCGGTAACCAGCATGTTGATGCCTGTTACCAGCTGGCATGTCAACTGGTTGCCAAACGCGAAAGTAACGCCTGACGGTTTTGGAAATAACAATTTCAGATAGAATCATGTACTTATTTTTCAGGGGAGGCAGTCATGTTCAAGGGAAGCATTGTAGCTATCGTAACCCCATTCAATAACGGTGCGGTTGACGAGAAGAAGCTGCGTGAATTGGTGGATTTCCAGATTGAGAACGGTACCGATGCCATTGTGGCCTGCGGGACAACCGGAGAATCGTCCACTCTGGATAATGAAGAACATCTGAACGTCATCAAGATCGTATTTGACCAGACCAAAGGGCGCGTACCGGTCATTGCCGGTACCGGTTCCAACTCAACTGCCGAGGCTATCCATCTGACCCGCGAGGCCAAAGAGATCGGTGTGGCCGGGGTGCTGCTGGTAACCCCCTACTACAACAAGCCGACCCAGGAAGGGCTGTATCTTCACTATACCGCCATTGCCGATGCCGTTGAGATCCCCCAGATCCTGTACAACGTACCGGGCCGTACCGGTGTCAACCTGCTGCCGGAGACGGTGGCACGTCTGGCCGGACACAAGAATATCGTTGCCATCAAAGAGGCCACCGGTTCTCTTCAGCAGGCTTCGGAAGTCATGGCCCTCTGCGGCGATCAAATCGATGTCTTTTCCGGTGATGATTTCATCACCTTCCCGATGATGGCCTGCGGCGCCAAGGGGGTCATCTCCGTCACCGCCAACATCATGCCCAAGGCGATTGGCGACCTGACCGATGCCTTCTACGCCGGTGATCTGGAAAAGGCCCGTCAACTGCATCTGGATACGCTCAAGATCAGCAACGCCATGTTCATTGAGAGCAATCCGGTACCGGTCAAGACCGCCCTGGCACTGATGGGCAAGTGCTCCGATGAAGTACGCCTGCCGCTGGCTCCGATGAGCGCGGCCAATAAGGCGAAGCTGGAAGCCATTATGAAAGAGTACAAACTGATTTAAAAAGTATTCTTGCCACAGAGGTCACAGAGGACTCAGAGAAAAGCAAAAAAAGCGGGTGAGGCTCGAATTTCTAGTTTAAGCCCCAATATTCAGGTTTTGATTTCTTTCCTGCTTTTGATTCTCTCTGTGTCCTCTGTGGCTATTCGATTCGAGGTGTTTTTATGATTAAAATAGCCGTCTGCGGCGCTGCTGGCCGCATGGGACAGAGAATTATCGTTGCTGCGGTTGAGGCAGGCTGCACTATTTCCGGTGCCCTTGAGCGGCCCGGTCATCCCCAGATCGGCCAGGATGCCGGTCTGATTGCCGGTTGCGGTCAGCTGGGTGTTGCCATCTCCGATGATCTGAACGCTGTGGTTGAGGGATGTGATGTGCTGATCGACTTCACCACCCCCAAGATCTCGCTCAAGAACCTGGAGGTCTGCGGTCTGAAGAAGAAGTCCATCGTGATCGGCTCCACCGGTTTCACCCCGGAAGAACGGGTCCTGGCTGCTGAACTGGCCAAGGATATCCCGGCGGTGCTGGCCCCCAATATGTCAGTTGGTGTCAATGTCTGCTTCAAGATGCTCAAGGATCTGGCCAAGACCCTGGGTGACGACTTTGACGTGGAGATTGTAGAGCTGCACCACAACAAAAAGAAGGACTCCCCTTCCGGCACTGCGGTGCGGATGGGTGAAGTGGTGGCAGAAGCGCTGGGACGGGACTACAATAAGGTTGCCAACTACCACCGCGAAGGGATCTGCGGTGAGCGGACCAAGGAAGAGATCGGCATGCAGACCGTGCGGGGTGGCGATATCGTGGGCGAGCATACCGTCTACTTCATCGGCATGGGTGAGCGGATCGAGATCTCCCACCGTGCCATGAGCCGCGATATGTTCTCCCGTGGTTCTATCCGTGCCGCCAAGTGGATTGTGGGTAAGGCGCCGGGGCTGTACGATATGCAGGACGTCTTAGGGCTTAAGTAGAAACGCCGCTTTTTGGCAATCTCTGCGTTGTCTGTGTCATCGCTTGTGCGGCGTACTGCTCAAGTACGCCTCCGCGCTCTTCCTTGACGCCTTGACCTTGCCGAAAAATCGACGTTTCTTGACGATGTACCAAGTTTTGCCGCTCCGCGCGGCATTTCCTTTATAAAATCCAAGTGGAGGATGTTTCGTAATGGCAAAGATTAATGATAATTACCTCAAACTGAAGGCAGGATACTTATTCCCGGAAATCGGTCGCCGTGTACGTGAGTTTACCGCTGCCAACCCGGATGCCAAAGTCATCCGCCTGG
>DAIQQT010000070.1:0-9293 GCA_036786685.1 Trichlorobacter sp. | reverse complement strand
GATACTGCTTGGTCTTCTCCGCACTGTGGGGGTAGATCAGTACCGTGGTCTCGTTCAATATCTTGTGTCCCAGTTTGTACATACCGGTCAGCAGGTCGGTTGCCTGCTGGAAAGTGGCGTTTTCCAGGGTAATTGTGACACTCTGGTCTTTTACATCCGGGTCAAAGATGAAGTTGATACCGGATAGTTGTGAGATGACCGAGTAGATATCCTTCAGACGTGTCTCACGGAAACGCAGGGTGATCGGCTGCTTTGATTTTAGTTGCAGTTCAAATCCGTCAAGCCTTGATTTGCGTAGGCCGGCAATTCGCTGTGCTGCGGTGATATAGTCCTTGTTTTCCGCTGCCAGATCCAGCGCCCGCCCAAAGGCATTGGCTGCATCCCGCAGTTTGTTGGCTTTTTCAAGGGTAAGCCCTTCCTGGTAGGCCGCTGCTGCATCCCGCAACCGGATGGCGTTGTCTGCCTTCTGGACAAGGCGGGGCTGGCTGGCGTCAAGACCTGAAGCGGTCTGGTAGGCAGCCACGGCACCGGCATAGTTGCCACTCTTCACCAGACTGTCACCCTCCTGCTCCCGCCCTTTGGCTGCAGCCATGCGGGTGTTCAGGAATTTTACCCGATACTCTGATTCATCCGGGGCATGCTTGACCGCCTCGGCGTAGCGGTACATCGCTTCTTCCAGCTTGCCCTGTTCTTCCAGTTCTTTGCCTTCGTTATAGTTCTTGCGTGCAGCAGAACAGCCGGAAAGTGCCAGCAGGGTAACGAGTGCAACAGCTATGTACAGTGGTCTGGTCATATTATCTCCACAGAAAAAACTTCATCTTTGAGCGTCCGCCTTCCCGCCTCCTCCAGCCTCCAGCCTCCAGCCTTCAGCCTCCAGCCTTCAGCCTCCAGCCTCCAGCCTCCAGCCTCCAGCCTTCAGCCTCCAGCCTTCAGCCTCCAGCCTTCAGCCTTCAGCCTTCAGCCTTCAGCCTTCAGCCTCCAGCCTTGTTTTACCTCATTCCCAGCGACATTTCATCACCGTCATCAGCCCGCAGCAGCAGCCTGTCATCGGTAATAGTGGTAACCTTGTAGCCGTTGATCAGGCTGTCGCCCACACGAATCAGTTTGATCTGGCCACCCTTGGACAGGAAGGCCACCTGTTTCCCTTGCTTTTTCAATAACCCCAGTGATTTGTACTGCGCCAGTTCTTTCCGGGCCAGCTCCTGAGGCGTTGGTGGCGGAGGAGGGGGCGGCGGCGGAGGAGGCTTGACTGCAGCTGCTTTTTTTGCGGCAATCCTGGCCTCAATCACCTGCAGGGGAATAAAAAGATCCCGCTTGATCCGTACGTCGGTCTGTTCCGGTTCAGGTAGTGTCAGAGGCTGATAGATGGTTGCTGCAGGTGTAGCTGCTTTAGATGCCACTGGTGCTGGTGCTGGTGCCGGACGGGTAACAGGTGTTTTTGCGCCTGTTGCATGTGGCGGGGCAACCTGCTGTCGTGGGGTCCGAAACCAGGCATAGGTCAATGCGAGCAGAAAAATAGCCAGGAGGGTGACCAGCAGCTGTTTCTGGCGGTTCATGGCTGCTTCTCCTGCAGGTAGATGGTGAGCTGAAGATCCAGTACAACTTTTTCCAGGGCAGGGTCCGGGGTGGTGAACGTGACACTATCAAGGGTAGAGATGCCGTCAAGTCGTTCCAGATCCCCGATCAGGCGTTTCAGGCCTGGGTAGCTGCCACTGGCTGAGCAGGTCATGCTATAGGCCAATAGACCGTTAAGATCTGTTTTCTTGACTTTATAACTCATGGCGCCCGGAGTGGTGCTGCGCAGTACCATGAAGTCAAGGATTTCGCTGATCACGCGGGGGAATTCGTGGCGATAGGGGATGGTTGCGTAAAGCTGCTGCAGCTGTTCCCGGTCGCGCTGATAGCTGCTGGTTCGCTCGGCTTCTGCCCGGGGGGCGGCTTGACGTCGTTTGGTGGTCCAGTCTGTTTGCTGCTGTGCCAACAGGCTGCTCTGGCGAAATGTGGCGTACCAGAGTGCGCTGCACAGCAGTGTTGCCAGCAGCAGTACGATGCACAACAGGCGGTTCTCACGCAGTATCTGAATAAACAGGACCTTGTTCATGGGCCGTCCCACCCCACGGAGATTGAAAACCTGATACCAGCAGGTGTGCCTGGCATCCCTTTCTGCTGGCTGTCTTCAGTTGCCAGCAGGGTTGGGGTCTTGATACCGCTGGTGCTGCCGAGCCGTTCCAACAGATCCGTAAGGAGCGCCATGCTGCGTACACGTCCTTCCAGTTTAACAGTTTTGTCCTTCTGATCCGGCACTATTGACGTGTAGGCGACACCGTTGGGAGTGGCCTGTTCCAGCGCATCCAGCAATACCCGTCGGGAATTGCGGCGTTGGGCCAGAATGCTGTTAAGAGAGGCCAGCTGGCGGCTGTGCAGTTCAAATTCTTTAGGTGCTATGCCGGAGGGCGGTGCGGTAAGCCGTTTCTCAAGAATGCTGATCTCGCCTGCAACTTTTTGGGATTCAGCCTGATACCTGAGCAGCTGTTGCAAGCCAAGGCTGCTCAATAGCAGCACCAGGGCAAGTGTGCTGTACAGCCATGCCCGAAGCCGGGGGCGGTTGTAATAGCGTCGGGTGGCAAGGTTAATGGAAATCTGCATCAGGTGGCTCCCAGGGCAGCACCGATGGCTGCACTGCTTTGAAACAGTTGCTGCGAGGTAAGGCCGGACTCAGGCCCCTGTTCGAGCAGGGCTGCAGGATCAACCATGCTGGGAGAGGTGTTACTGGTTTCATGTACCAGTTCAATAAAAGAGGGATTCTGCGGGGCTGCCAGGGCATGACTGGTGCCGGGTAGGCTGCCGCCGTAGATATGACGGGCTGCAGATAGAGATGCCGCCAGCTCACGGCGCAGCAACCCCGTTTCTGTTGACCCCGGTGTTACAGTTTTAACCCGGTAAAAGACCGGTCTGGTATCAGACAGTGCAAAGGTCCCAAGCGCGTTGTCATAAAGGGTTATGATCTGTCCCGTGCCAATAGACAGGCGGTCTAGCAGGCGCAGCAGATGCAGTGTATGAAAACCGACCCGTGTCGGCTGCAGCCCGGCTTCCATCGCTAGTTCTTCATACTGCAGAATAACAGTGCGATGGATCAGGGCCACCAGCAGGTCGCTACCACCGTCAGCTTTTCGTTCAAGCAGCTGGAAATCCAGATGCAGCAGTTCCGGGGTCATTCCCAGGCGTTTTGCCAATTTCCAGCGGATCATCTCCGTTGCTTCGTCACGGGTTTTCCATGGTTCATCAAGACTGAGCAGCATTACCAGACCTGCGCTGTCGGGTAGTGAAAGGGCAACCTGACGCGTGGCGAGGTGGAGACTGCCCCATGCTTCACGAAGCATCCTGACAAAAACTTCAGGTTGTAAAATCTGTGATTTTTTCAGGCTGTGCCGGATAGTGTCGGCAGGAAGTGTGGTGCGGCTGGCGCGTTGCAGCGTGATCTTGTTGGATGGAGAGCAGCAGAGTGCAACAGCCGCAATACCGCCATGGCTGATCTCAATACCAACTGATGTTCGCTGTAACAGTCCCATGGTACCCCAGATGGCCTGTTTGGCCATAGTGTGTAAAAACTATCAGTACCATTCAAGTCTATCGGTGTCAATCCGGTGGCCGTGTATAAACGTAGGCCTGAAAAACAAAGCCCGCCGGTGAAACGGCGGGCTGTTAAGAGGTGGTGCGTCTCAGGTGCTATTTGGTGGTTTTCAGGCCGCGCTCGGCTGCCCGGCTGAAGCTGTGGCAGAAAGAGCAATCATACTTTCTGTCGGCCACATGCTTGCTGTGTACCTTGGTGAAGCTCAGGCTGTCTTCGCTGTCGTGGCACTGGACGCAGACGACGGATTCCGATGCCTTCAAAGCATAGCCCATCGCCTTCAGATTCATCTGGGTAGCCGGTGTGCCGGTGGTGCCGTGGCAGGCAGCGCACTGCAGGGCATTTGCCTTGGGTGCTACGGTGTGGTTCAGCATCTGGTATTCGTCGGCCTTGACCATGCTGTAGGCATCGCCCGGGTTCAGACCCATGTTGGTCAGGCCGGACTGAATGGCACCGGCCAGATCGGCGGTCTTGAAGTAGACCGAGGTGTTCAGGGCGATCAGCTTGCCACTGGCCGTATGCATCGGCTGGGTCGAGGTCTTGTACTTGAACGGATACAGCTTGGTGTTTGCGCTGTTGATGCCACCGTTTGGCCGGCTGATCTTGTAGTTGCCGGTGGCCGGATCAACCACGGCCACATCATGCAGGTCATAAACCCAGGAGCTGCCGTCATAGAAGGCGTAGACCGGCTTCAGGTTGTTGGCGCGGTGTACGGTCGGTTCCCAGCGGTTGTTGGCCACCGACCATTCGGGGGTTGCCCAGGTGCGGTCAGTTTCCGTGGACTGGTCACCAAAACCGGTCACGGTGTCCAGCACAGCATCGGCCGCCTTCCTGCCGTAGGCCGGGATATGGCAGGTCTGACAGGCAACACGCTTCAGGTGGGTGTTGATGGCGCTTGTGGCATGCCCTGCATTCAGGGCGGCCTTGTTACTGTGGCAACTGCTGGTTGCGCAGCCGACGGTTACGGTGCTGTCAGTGGGGCGCAGGTCAGAGCCGCGACCGGCCACATGGTGATTGGTGTAGGTATGGCACTGCTGACAGGACAGGTTGGCGCCGGTGGATGCCATATGGACATCGTAGTTGCGGTCAGTGGTGGTGCCGTTGATCAGGGCCAGGTCGCCCCGCTTGAGGGCATCACCGCCGCCGCCCTTGGCGTGGCACTGCAGGCAGTTGGATTTAACCGGCTTATGCAGGGTCTGCACAGCCTGATCCATGGAGATGGTCATCTTGGTCGTGTCCGGCTCAAACAGGCCGGTGGTGCTGTTGCGAACCCGCTTGTACTCCTTCTGGTGACAGATCAGGCAGTCGATGTTCCGGGTGGCATCGGCAATGGTGCCCGGTTTGGCACCGGCGCCGATATGGCATGCACCGCAGCCGTTCCAGTTGCCCAGAGTGTTGATGCAGTAGGCATTGACGGCTGTGTTCAGCTTGCCGCCGGTTACCCCGGGCTTATTGCTGATCTTGCTATAGGGCCCTTCCCATTTGTAGTGGACTGAACCGGCCATGTCGGTGGCCTGTTTGGTGTGGCACTGCAGGCAGGTGGTGCCGCCGGTGTAGCTAAGACTGGCGTGGTTGAGTCCGGCATCTCCTGAAGGGTTAATGGTAAAGGTGCTGGCTTTTACGGTTTCGCTGTTTCCGGCGCTGTCCTTTGCAAAATAGGTAAGCGTTGTCGTACTGCTGACCGGAATCAGACCATTGTACACAGCCGAGGCGGTGGTAGGGCTGCTGCCGTCGGTGGTGTAGTAGATAGTGGCAGTCTCACTGGTCGTCAGCTGGACATTGATTGCGGCCGTAAAGCTGCCACCGGATGGATTTGCCGCGGTCACTGGCGGAGTGGTGTCACCAGGAGGAAGAGCTGGCCCGCCGATGGTCAGGTTGTCAATAATAAGGGTTCCCTGGCTGATGGTCAGGCTGGAGCCTAATGATGTGGTGCCAACCAGGGCAGTGAAGGTGTCGCTGTAGCCGCCCTGTATGGTCAGGGTAATGTCGGGGCGGTTAAAGACAACCGGCGTACTGTCAGGAAGGGGACTGGCGGTAAGCATGATGGTGGTCAGTGACTCGGTCAGTGCGGTTGTCAGGAACTGGTTGTAGTAATAGGTCGCATTGTAAAAGGCGTTCGGCCCGGCAACTACCGCTGGGGCTACAGCGGAAAAGCAGGTCAGATACAGTGCTGCACCAGCCAGAAATGATAGTAGCCAACGATGCATGGTTGCTGTAGGCATTGCCGCTGCTCCTTGTAGTAATCAGATGCGTCAGGTGTGGGGTACTGAAACATTAGTTTGGTTGAACCGGCTGATATTTAAAGTAAAATATCATAAACTATACCCGTGTGGTCAAGTAAAAGTGTTTTAATAGTGTAGCAGGTTGCTCTGGAAAATAATCGTGTTCAGGCCCCCCTCATTGTTTTTGAGGGGGGCCTGATTGGTCCTGCCGGTGGTTCTGTTACTTGGTGGTTTTCAGGCCACGCTCGGCTGCCCGGCTGAAGCTGTGACAGAAGGAGCAGTCATAGCCTTTGCTGGTCACATGCTTGCTGTGCAGCGAAGTGAAGCTCGGCATGCTTTTGTTGCCGTGGCACTGGACGCAGACTACTGACTGGGCAGCCTTCATGGTGTAGCCCATCGTCTTCAGATTCATCTGGGTAGCCGGTGTGCCGGTGGTGCCGTGGCAGGCAGCGCACTGCAGGGCATTTGCCTTGGGTGCTACGGTGTGGTTCAGCATCTGGTATTCGTCGGCCTTGACCATGCTGTAGGCATCGCCCGGGTTCAGACCCATGTTGGTCAGGCCGGACTGAATGGCACCGGCCAGATCGGCGGTCTTGAAGTAGACCGAGGTGTTCAGGGCGATCAGCTTGCCACTGGCCGTATGCATCGGCTGGGTCGAGGTCTTGTACTTGAACGGATACAGCTTGGTGTTTGCGCTGTTGATGCCACCGTTTGGCCGGCTGATCTTGTAGTTGCCGGTGGCCGGATCAACCACGGCCACATCATGCAGGTCATAAACCCAGGAGCTGCCGTCATAGAAGGCGTAGACCGGCTTCAGGTTGTTGGCGCGGTGTACGGTCGGTTCCCAGCGGTTGTTGGCCACCGACCATTCGGGGGTTGCCCAGGTGCGGTCAGTTTCCGTGGACTGGTCACCAAAACCGGTCACGGTGTCCAGCACAGCATCGGCCGCCTTCCTGCCGTAGGCCGGGATATGGCAGGTCTGACAGGCAACACGCTTCAGGTGGGTGTTGATGGCGCTTGTGGCATGCCCTGCATTCAGGGCGGCCTTGTTACTGTGGCAACTGCTGGTTGCGCAGCCGACGGTTACGGTGCTGTCAGTGGGGCGCAGGTCAGAGCCGCGACCGGCCACATGGTGATTGGTGTAGGTATGGCACTGCTGACAGGACAGGTTGGCGCCGGTGGATGCCATATGGACATCGTAGTTGCGGTCAGTGGTGGTGCCGTTGATCAGGGCCAGGTCGCCCCGCTTGAGGGCATCACCGCCGCCGCCCTTGGCGTGGCACTGCAGGCAGTTGGATTTAACCGGCTTATGCAGGGTCTGCACAGCCTGATCCATGGAGATGGTCATCTTGGTCGTGTCCGGCTCAAACAGGCCGGTGGTGCTGTTGCGAACCCGCTTGTACTCCTTCTGGTGACAGATCAGGCAGTCGATGTTCCGGGTGGCATCGGCAATGGTGCCCGGTTTGGCACCGGCGCCGATATGGCATGCACCGCAGCCGTTCCAGTTGCCCAGAGTGTTGATGCAGTAGGCATTGACGGCTGTGTTCAGCTTGCCGCCGGTTACCCCGGGCTTATTGCTGATCTTGCTATAGGGCCCTTCCCATTTGTAGTGGACTGAACCGGCCATGTCGGTGGCCTGTTTGGTGTGGCACTGCAGACACATGGTGCTGTCAGTATAGCTCAGGTTGGCGTGGGGGCCGCTACCGCCGGTGGAGCCAATGGTGTAGGTTGCAGTTTTTACGGCTTCGATGTTGCCGGCTGTATCGCGGGCAAAATACTTCAGGGTGGTGCTGGCGCTGATGGTCAGCGGCGTGCTGTAGACGGCAGAGGCGGTGGTGGGGGTACTGCCGTTGGTGGTGTAGTAGATGGTGGCTGCCTCATTGGTCGTCAGCCTGACCGATTGCGCCGTGGTGTAGGTGCCCCCTGCCGGAGATACCGAGGTGACCGGCGCAATGGTGTCGGCGCTACCGGTTGCAACCAGGGGGTAGCTGTAGGCCGTTCTCTTGTTGCCGTTATATTCAAACTCACCGCGGACTTCATACTTGCCGGTCCTGGCGGAGCTGGAGAGTTTATAGGCATAGGTGTATTTTCCGCTGCCGACATTGCTCATGCTGGTCTTCACCAGCTCCTTGCCGGACGGGTCCGTGATTCTGACTTCACGTTTACTGGGGGAGGTAATGCCGGTGCTGTCCTTTTTGAAAAAGGCGGTGATGTTCATGGTCTGACCAGGGGCGTAGCTGGTCTTGTCGGTACTGATGCTGAGGGTGTAGCTGGCTGCTGAGGCCATTGTCGTGACAGCCAGGGTGACAACAAAACAGACCAGGCCGGACAGATTCTTCATACATGTGCTCCTTTGCGGTGCTTCCGCGTAGATCGAATACCTTGTTGTTCAGGCTCGCTTTCGGCGGTATTTGACGGCACAGTGCGGGAGGATCGTTGTCAAAACCAGGCCAGATTTATGATGCTGTTATTGATGCTGTTGCAAAACGCCTCTACCCCTCCTTTCGCTTCGTGATGACGGTGGCCGGGCGCAAAAAAACCAGATCACCTGTATCAATTGCTTGATATTTCGGCAACCTGGCTGTCTCGGGGAGACCCTGTAGGCTTTCCGTCCTATCCTCACGGATAGTTTAGTAGTATCGATATCTTATATTTGATTGTGTGCTGTTGTTGCGATGCTTATCTTTACCTTAGTGTATGTGCATTGAATTTGTCAAGAAAAAGTTGCACATGCAACATGATGCGTGCAGCATGTTGGTTCCGGTCTAACAAGGCAAGTAAAAACGGAATTACTGGATGGCAATATTCTTGGAGGTGGTTTTCAGGGGGAGCGGTTGACCGCTGGTTGCAAGGAAACGTGACTGTCCGATGGTGATACTGGCATTTCCCTTGCCTTTGGATCTGAAAATAAAGCCTGCCAGCGTACCGCTGCCGGTGGCTCCGCTTGGAGAGTCAGCTTGCTGCAGGATGACGGTGACACTGCCTTTGGCCGGGTCATCAGTTGTTGAAAAGCTCTCCTGGTTGTTGCCCTGGCCGAGCAGTGTCCCTTTTGTGGTTGAAAGCAGTTCCAGCAACCCCGCTGTGTAGGTCAGAGAGAAACTGCCACCCTGCAGGCCGGATATCTCTTCCGCGTTGAGCGTTACCTTGAATGACTGGCCAGTGGCAACTGCGCTGGGAGCATTGATGGTCACGGTATTCTGTATGGCAGTAGGAGCAGCCGGGGTATTACTGACGGCAGGAGGGGCTGTGGGGGCTGCAGTGGAAAGTGCCGGAGCCGCAGTTCTTGTAGCAGCCTGAACCGCAGGCGCAGCAGAGGGTTGTACTGCAGGCAGGGGCTGCACTGCAGGGCGATCCTCCTTACTGCTTGAGAAGGAGGTCAAGGATGCTTGCTGCACGGTCACACCTCTGACCAGTCGCGGGGTAATGGCCAGGATCAGTTCGGT
>DAIQQT010000069.1:0-9361 GCA_036786685.1 Trichlorobacter sp. | reverse complement strand
CTAAAAAAGTCAGACGGTTATAGCTGTACTCTCAAAATTTACCGGACAGTAGTGGGAATCAGTAACAAAACAGTGGATAATCATCGCACCAATATTATGAACAAGCTGCACATACATACAACTGCAGAGCTGGTGCGCTACGCCATCAAGGTGGGGCTGGGATAGTGGCTGTTGTTATGGACTTGAACTGACGAGGAGCAAACGGTGGAATATCAGACAGGGAGACCTGGCAGGATAATTGTGGTGCGTTTTGGCGATGGTGAAGATGTGCTGGCCGGTATTGCGGAGATCTGCCGTGCTGAAAATATCAGGGCTGCCTGCTTTAATATGGTGGGTGGCATGAAGGCAGGCCGTTATGTGGTGGGGCCTGAAACCGAGGCGATGCCGCCGATTCCGGTCTGGCGCGAACTGCAGGAAAGCCATGAAGCGGTCGGGTTCGGTACGGTCTTCTGGGATACCAACCAGCCCAAGGTGCATTTTCATGGTGCCTATGGCAAGCATGACAGTGTCAAAGCCGGCTGTCTGCGTGAAGCAACTCAATCGTTTCTGGTGCTTGAAGTGGTGCTTACCGAACTGCTGGATGTCAGCATTGTACGGGAGCTGGATCCGGCATCAGGTATGGTGCTGATGAAGATGGGACAGAGCTGATCACTTGTCTGGTTGCTAAGGCCGCTTGCTGCTGCGCCATAGCCTTTGGGCCTCCAAGAGCCAGAGTCCGCTGATAGGCTGACTCATCACGGTTGGCAGTAACCCGGCCAGTGTCTTTTCTGACATATTCTGCCATTCAGGCTTGTTGCTAAGTCTAGCCAGTGTAACCAGATTCATGACCAGGGCTGCCGGCCCGGATGGCATCACACCATCATGGCTGTCTGACAATGCCAGCGGAAGTTGCTCCTGATCATTTCCGGCAGTGACAAGCCGTCCATCTTCTGTTCTGAACAGCTGAAGCGCATCCCTGCAGAGCTGTTCGGCTGTTGCAAGGTCTGCAGCGTCTCCTCCGGCCTTGTACAGTTCCAGGTAGCCCCAGCCCAGAAAGGCGTAATCCTCCAGAAATCCCGGAATAGTTGATGGTGTTCCGCACCAGCTGCGCAGCAGGCGGCCATCGGCACGGGTCAGGGAACTGCTGATAAAGGCTGCTGCCCTGCGGGCCGCTTCCAGCCAGCGCCGGTTGTTGGTCAGCGCTGTTCCCCGTGCCAGTGCCGCGATGGTCAAGCCGTTCCAGCCGGACAGGATCTTCACATCCCGCAACGGTTGCTGACGCATGGCCCGTACCTGCAGCAGCTTTTGTCTGGCTGTTGGTATCGCTGCCGGTAGTTCGGAGTTTGGTCGGGCCTGAAACAGTACATTTCCCCCCTGCTCTTCAAAATTGCCCTGTTCGGTTACCCCGTAATAGCTGCAGAACAGGTCCGCTTCGTCCCCCAAAACCTGTTCAATTTCCTGTTTCTTCCAGACGTAGCAGGCCCCTTCACGACCTTCAGAATCAGCATCCAAGCCGCAGTAAAAGCCGCCATCCGGGGCGGTCAGTTCTGCCAGTACAAATTCCAGCAGATTATCTGCCATTGCCAGATAGCGGTTCTCTTTGGTCAGGGCATAGGCCTCCAACGCGGTGTATGCCACCAGGGCCTGATCATAGAGCATCTTTTCAAAGTGGGGTACCAGCCAGCGCTGGTCAGTGCTGTAGCGATGGATGCCACCACCAAGTTGGTCCCAGATGCCGCCATCCCGCATCGCCTGCAGCGTAGCAAGTGCCATGTTCCGGTCAGCGGAATTGCGGCTGCCCAGCAGAAACAGCAGGTAGGGGGGCATGGGGAACTTGGGGGCCTTACCAAAGCCGTGGTACAGCGGGTCATGGATCTTGCGCAGGGTGGTCACCGCTTTATTTGTCAGTTCTTGCAGGTCTGGCGCGGCGCTTTGCACCGGGGCTGCAGCCATCTGCCCCAGAGCTTCCATCAGCGATCGGGCGTTACGCTCAACCGCATCCTGTTTGTGCTGCCAGACCCTGGCAATGTTTTCCAGCAGCTCCAGAAAACCGGGCATACCTCGACGGGGCTCTTTGGGCAGGTAGGTCAGTGCATAGAACGGAGTGCCATCAGGCTTCAGGAAGCAGTTCAGGGGCCAGCCGCCGCTATTGGTCAGGGTCTGACAGGCAGCCATACAGAACTCGTCCAGATCCGGCCGCTCCTCTCGATCCACCTTAACCGGCACAAAGGCATGGTTGAGGATGTCGGCTACCTCGTCATCCTCAAAGGATTCATGGGCCATGACATGGCACCAGTGGCAGGTGGCATAGCCGATCGAGACAAACAGCGGCAGGTTGCGTTGCCGCGCCTCTTCCTGTGCCGCCGGGCCCCATTCCCGCCAATTTACCGGGTTGCGGCTGTGCTGCAGCAGGTAGGGGGAACGGGAAAAAATCAGGCGGTTGAACTCCGGCCTGCCATCTTCAGACAGGCTGGAACGGTCAAGGGCCAGCAGGGTATGCAGTTCCTGGTTGGTCATGGGAGATCCAATCATATGAAAAAACTTGCTCAACACCTGTCTGGATAGTACTCTTTCCTATCCTGCAACTGCAAGGGAGTCTTCAATGTTTGATTATAGTGAACGTCCTGATCTGGCCCCGTTTGCCTGTACCAGTGCCGCCTCCAAAGGGCGCAAGTATCCTGAAGAGTCCTCTGATCCCCGCCCCATGTTTGAACGTGACCGTGACCGGGTCATCCATTGCGCCGCTTTCCGCCGTCTGGAGTACAAGACCCAGGTCTTCCTGAACCACGAAGGGGATTACTACCGCACCCGCCTGACCCACTCGCTGGAGGTGGCCCAGATCGGCAAGGCGGTTGCCCTGCGTCTGCGTCTGAATAGCGACCTGACCGAGGCACTGGCCCTGGCTCATGATCTGGGGCATACCCCCTTCGGCCATACCGGTGAAGAGGTGTTGAACCAGCTGATGCAGGGCTACGGGGGATTTGAGCATAACTATCAGTCCTTCCGGGTGGTGAATGAACTGGAAGAACGCTATGCCGAGTTTGATGGTCTGAATCTTTCCTGGGAGGTACGGGAGGGGATCCTGAAACACTCTTCGCCCCATGATGTGCCCACCAGGATTCTGGACGAGTTCCTGCCCGGCGTGGTCCCCTCCATTGAAGGGCAGTTGATCAACTATGCCGATGAGATCGCCTACAACAACCATGATATTGATGACGGCATCAAGTCCGGCTACCTGACCCTGGATCAGCTGAAAGAGGTGGATTTGTGGCAGCGGATGGCCAGTCGGGTGCGGGAACGGTATCCGGCCATTGATGACAAACGGCTGGTGGCCCGTACGGTCAGCGCCCTGATCGGCATGCAGATTACTGATATCTGCGAAACCACCCGGGCCAATATTCAGCAGTACGGCATCAACAGTCTGGATGATCTGCGTCGGGTCAACCGGGTGTTGGTCCATTTCAGCCCCCAGGTGGAGCAGGAGAATATGGCGCTTAAGAAGTTCCTGAAAGAAAAGCTCTACCGTCATCACAAGGTGGACAAGATGCGGGTCAAGGCCGAGCATGTCCTGAGCAAGTTGTTTGAAACCTATCTGAAGCGGCCCAACCTGCTGCCGCCCAAGTATCACCGCAGGATAGAACAGAACGGCGTGGAGCGGACTGTGGCGGATTACCTGGCCGGCATGACCGACCGCTATGCGCTGGATGATTACAAGACCTTGTTTGAGACCTTTGAACGGGTGTAGGGGAGGTTCAAAGATGCGTGATTCACTTTTCCCATCTGATGACAAGCTTCCAACATGGCTGCATACCACCCTGTTGCTACTTATTGTCTCTCCATTCTCGCTGTTTCCTTTATGGTGGGGCATGAGTGCGCTTGTATCAGGCCATTTAGAGCCGGTAAGCGGTCCAGAACCAGGACAGTATTTCTTTGGCCCAACAGCGCTTAATGGGACAGCAGCAAGGTTGGCTGGTGTTGCATTTATTGTTCTGGGGGCTGCTTTTGCCTCAATTGCTGTCAGCTTCTCACGATTTACCAAAGACAATAGTGTCCTGAAGCTTCTTCCGTGGGTGCTTTTAGCCGGATTTGTAGGACTTTCATTCTATATACATTCTCAAACCGGTGCTTTTATCGCAGCGCCGCCTGCGTCAACGCCATGAACTGGCTCTCCCACATCGGCAAACAGGCCTCGCGCCTGGCTTCACTGGAGCTGTTCCGCTACATCGGCCCCGGTTTTTTTGTCACGGTCGGTTTTATTGATCCCGGTAACTGGGTCACCAACGTGGCTGCCGGTTCGCAATTCGGCTACAAACTGCTCTGGGTGGTGACCCTCTCCACGGTGATCCTGATCGTTGTCCAGCACAACGCCGCCCACCTGGGGATTGTCACCGGCCTCTGTCTTTCTGAGGCAGCCTCAAAATTCTTTAAACCCTGGCTACGGTTTTTAATGCTGGGAAGTGCCATGGTCGCCTGTGTTGCCACCGCGCTGGCAGAGCTGCTGGGGGCAGCCATCGGCCTCAATATGCTGACCGGCCTGCCGCTGCTGGTCGGTGCCCTCTGTTCGGCACTCTTTTCGGCCTGGATGCTCTTCTCCAAAAACTATCAACGGCTTGAAAAGTGGATCATGGGTTTTGTCTCCCTGATCGGTCTGGCCTTTGTCTTTGAAATCTGGCTGGCCGACGTCTCCTGGGTCCAGACCTTTACCGGCTGGGTGACGCCGAGCTTTCCCGTTGGGGCGCTGCCGGTCATCATGGGGGTGCTGGGGGCGGTTGTCATGCCCCACAACATCTTCCTGCATTCAGAGGTGATCCAGAGCCGTCAGTGGAACGTGCATGGCGATGATGTGATCAGGAAACAGCTGAAGTACGAATTTCTGGACACACTGACCGGCATGGGGGCCGGCTGGGCCATCAACAGCGCCATGATTATCATGGCCGCCGCCGTGTTCTTCAAAGGGGGCATCGTGGTCACCGAACTTCCCCAGGTCACCGTGACTCTGGCGCCGGTCTTCGGCAAGGCCTCAGCGGTGGTCTTTGCCCTGGGCCTGATCTTTGCCGGGCTTTCTTCCTCTGTCACCGCCGCCATGGCAGGCGGGAGCGTCTTTGCCGGCATCTTCAGTGAGCCTTTTGATATCAATGATCCCCATTCCCGGGTCGGCCTGGGGATCACGCTGGTCGGAGCGCTACTGGTCATCATGCTGTTGGCTGACCCGTTCAAGGGGATCCTCTGGAGCCAGATCGCTCTCTCGCTGCAGCTCCCGCTTACCATCATCCCGCTGATCCTGCTGACCTCATCAAAAGCGGTCATGGGGAGCTATGCCAACAAACCCTACGGTGCCGCCGTACTCTGGATCACCGGCCTGATTGTCATCGGCCTTAACCTGGCACTGTTGATCGATATGGCGCGGTAAGCAAAATAGCTGGGTCCTGTCGGTTCCGGCTGCTGCCCGAGCTGGTGTACCTTATTACGTTACATATTTTTACGAAAGCAGACACCATGAAACCAACCGCACCACCTGATCGCCACGATTTTTTCGCCTTTCTGGCCCGGATGCAGTACATCAACCGCTGGGGACTGATGCGCAATACCCAGCCGGAGAACATCAAGGAACATTCCCTGGATGTGGCCATGCTGGCCCATGCTCTGGTGGTGATCCGCAATACCTTTTACGGCGGCACGCTGGACCCGAATCAGGCAGCCATGTACGGTATCTTCCACGATGCCAGCGAGATCTTTACCGGCGACATGCACACCCCGGTAAAACATTTTAATCCCAACTTCAAAAAGTCATTTCATCAGCTTGAGGACCGCGCTCGCAAAAAACTGCTGGCCATGCTACCGCCGGAGCTGTCACAGGTGTATGAACCGCTGTTCTTTTTTGAGGAGCAGGATGCGCAGTACAAGCCGCTGATCAAGGCAGCCGACAAGATTGCCGCCCTGATCAAATGTCTGGAAGAGGAAAAATCCGGTAACCTTGAGTTTAAGCGGGCAGGGGCAGAACATCTGGAAAGCCTGCGCAAGAGCCCTTTACCTGAAGTTATCTATTTTCTGGATCACTTCCTGCCGGGGTATCGTCTGTCGCTGGATGAACTGTATCTGGGGTAGGGGAGGGCTGGACTAATGGAACAGCTACCGGTGGAGTCGGCAGAAAAGGAATACCTGAGGGCCCGCAAGGCTCTTGATTCCGGCAATGTGATGGCAGCGCTGTTGTTGCTTGAGTCTGCCTTGCGGCATCAGGATAATCCGCAGTGGCATGCAATGCTGGGGTATTGCATTGCCAAGGAACGGGGGCAGGTTGCCCGTGGCCTGGAGTTGTGCCGGTCTGCACTGAAGCAGTATCCTGATAATGCAGAGTATTACTACTTCTACGGTAAGCTGCTGTTGATGGCCGACCAGAAGGCTGAGGCGGTGCAGGCGTTGCGGCACGGTTTTGCCTGTGGCGAAAACGGTTCCATTCTGAAGTTGCTGCAGGAGCTGGGCACCCGCAAGCCATCTCCCATCCGTTGGTTACATCGTAACAATCCATTAAACAAATATCTGGGTATTCTGCTGGCCCGGATAGGTTTGCGATAAATATAGCTGGGTAACCCAGAGGTCTTGCAGATTACCGGTTTTCGGTTAGAGTAGAAGATACAAACAGCGGGCGGGGGTGTTATGGCTGACACAGCGATACAACTGCATCAGGTGGAGAGTCGGCTGTATCGGCTGGCAGTTGATCTGCTGGCTACGGTACATGATACCTCCGGTTTTGCAGCCACCATGTCGGCCTATACTGATCTGGCAGAACAGTTGGCCGGGCATAAACCGGTGGCCTGCAAGGCCGGTTGCTCTCACTGCTGTGTCCTGAATGTGGCGGTGCTGCTACCTGAGGCGGTTGCCATTGCAGGCTGGCTTTCCATGCATTGCCCCGGTGCCGCCGGGTATGATGCCCTACTGAAGCATCTGCAAGCCTATGCTCTGCGAGTACGCTGGATGGAAGACAGTGAACGGATACACCGCCAGGCTACCTGTCCGTTTTTAAATACACAGGGAGGCTGCAGTATCTATCCGGTTCGTCCACTGGTCTGCCGTGGGGTGACGTCGCTGGATAAAGCTGCCTGTCTTGCTGCTTTGGACCCGAGTCAGTTTGATGCTAGCCATGCCGTTCCGATGGATACCATGCGTCGACAGGTTATGGATGCAGCATTCAGTGCCTTGGCGCGGGCGATGCAACAACAACCGATGATGAGTCGCAGCATTGAGTTGTGTAACGGGGTGGTCGCGTTTCTTGCAAATCCAGGTCTGGCCTCGATCCTTGCTTCAGGTGCGGATCTGCCCGCCAGCCTGTGGGACTGATACCAACCCGTGACAATATGAATATCTTGATTTGGAGTGGCTATGAAAATGCCTAGGATAAAGCATGCCCACCTGCTGGTGGCCGGTATTGTCACCCTGGTGATGCTGGTGGCGACAGCAGTGCAGTGGTACCCGCTGCACCTGCTGGAATATAAAACCTATGATCTGCGGGCCAGGTTACGGGCCAAGAAACCACAGTCACCGATTGTGGTGGTGGCCATTGATGATGCCAGTATTGAACGGTTGGGACGCTGGCCCTGGCCCCGGGGCTACATGGCAGAACTGACCGCCCAGATCGCCTCCTATGAACCGGCTTTGATCGGTACCAATATCCTCTACACCGAGGCGGATAAAAATTCCGGTCTGGAAGAGATCAAGGCCCTGCGGGAGTCTGTTGTCAAACTGGGGGGCAGTCCGGCAGTGCTGGAGGCGATCAGCCAGTCTGAAAAGAAGCTGGATAATGATGCGTTGCTGGCTGCGTCGTTGGCCAGCACCAATAAGGTAATCCTGCCGCTGTTCTTTACCCTTGGTGAACAGGCCGGCAATCCTGATCCCAATCTGGCTGAGTATCTGAAAAAAGCCTCAAAGGAGCAGCCAAACCCTGCAAGGCTGCAGCAGGCCCGTGAAGTGGCTGCGCCGATCCCTGCCTTTGCCGACAAAGCCCTGTCGCTGGGGCATATCAACATCCTGCCGGACAGCGATGGCACGGTGCGGCGCGAGTCGCTGGTGATTTACTACCGTGGTCGTCTGTTTCCCTCCTTTGCCCTGCAGTCAGCGCTGACCTATCTGCGGATAGCCCCCAAAGACCTGCAGATTTCCGGGGGAAGATTGTCAGCAGGACGTCTTTCCATTCCGGTGGATGAGCGGGGCCAGATGCTGCTTAGCTACAACGGCGGTTTTGGCAGCTTCCCTACCTATTCTTTTTTTGATGTGGCAGCAGGCAGTGTTAAGCCTGAAACCTTCAAGGGCAAGATCGTCCTGATCGGCCCGGTGGCCACCGGCATTGCCGGTTTTACGGTGACCCCCTTCCAGTCCACCTATCCAGGTATTGAGGTAATGGCCACCGCCATTGAAAACCTGCTGAATAATAATCTGATCTCCCGTCCTGATTGGGCGCGTTGGGCCGAGTTAGGGGCCTTGCTGCTGTTTGGTCTGTTCCTGGCACTGGCACTGCCACGGCTTAAGGCAGGCATGAGTGCCGCCATTGCTGCCGGTCTGCTGCTGATCTGGAACAGTGTGGCGGTCTGGTTGTTTGCCGGGCAGGGGATCTGGCTGGGCATGGTGGGACCGACGCTGCTGATGGCCATCGGCTATACGACGCTGGTCTCCATGCGTTACCGGATGACGGAGCAGCGTAATGAGCTGGTGGAGAGCGACAGCATTGAGACCAACAAGATGCTGGGGCTGTCGTTTCAGGGGCAGGGGTTGCTGGATCTGGCCTTTGAGAAGTTCCGCAAATGCCCGATTGAAGACGATACCATCAAGGACCTGCTCTATAACCTGGCCCTGGATTTTGAACGCAAACGGATGTTCAACAAATCCGCTGCCGTATATGAGCATATCCTGACCGCCGGTGACTACAAGGATATCAAGGAGCGGATCGCCACCATGAAGGTGGCTGGCGAGACCATGATCTTTGGCGGTACCGGGCGACGTGAAGGCACGATTATCGCCGGTCCCGGCGGGGTAACGGTCTCAGCCCCCACCATCGGGCGTTATGAGATCCAGAAGGAGCTGGGGCGTGGTGCCATGGGAGTGGTCTATCTGGGTAAAGACCCCAAGATTAACCGTCTGGTGGCGATCAAGACCGTGCGGTTTGAAGAGGTGGACCCTGATCTGCTTGAAGATACCAAGAAACGCTTCTTCCGCGAGGCTGAGGCGGCCGGTACCCTGAACCACCCTAATATTGTGACGATTTATGATGTTGGCGAGGAAGAAGATCTGGCCTATGTGGCCATGGAACTGCTGGAGGGCTCTGACCTCACTCCCTACATCAAGAAGGAAAAACTGCTGCCGGTCAAAGACCTGCTGAAGATCATCGGCAGCG
>DAIQQT010000068.1:0-9466 GCA_036786685.1 Trichlorobacter sp. | reverse complement strand
CGCAGCAAGCGGGTTGGATCATCACTTTCATGGGCCTCAATTACCGCACCACGTACAATCTCAACCCGGTTACCCTTTGAACGGAGGATTACCGCCGGACTGGCACCAAGAAATGAATAGCGCGCCCACTTTTCCCCCCCCTCGATACTTTCCAGCAAAAACGAGTAGCAACCGTCATCTATCTTGCGAAACGCAGTGACCGGCGTATCCATATCGGCCATAATTTCACGATAGACCGGCACCAGATTGCCTTTTTGAGCCAGCTGACAAAATTCATTAAAATCAGGGAACACCATGGTATCTCCGCAGCTTGAAGTGGGTTCAGAAAGCTAACACAGGGGGTATTTTGTGTCAACGCTGCACCATTCCCTTTTCATTGTAAAGAGTTGTGCTATACTGCCATGACAAAATCCACGGCAGGAGTTCGCCATGAAACAGACCAACATCCTTCTTGAAAGCGATACCAATGAACTGGAGATCGTTGAGTTCCGCGTTGATGAGCTGGATTCCCACGGCAACCTGGTTCCCTGTCACTACGGGGTCAACGTGGCCAAGGTGCGGGAGATTATCCGCCTGCCCCAGTTAACCAAGGCGCTCAACACCTCTGATGCGGTTGAAGGGATGATCAAGCTGCGGGAAAAGGTCATTCCGGTCTTAAACCTTTCCAAAATTCTGAACAAGTATACCGGTGATCTGCTGGCTGACCGGGTGATTGTACTGGAATTTAACAACGTGATGGTGGGGGTGCTGGTACATTCCGTCTCCCGCATCTACCGTATTTCCTGGAAGAACGTTGAAGCCCCCTCTTCTGCTGTATACTCTGATCAGGTTACCGGCCTGGTCAAGATGGATGACCGGATCATCCTGGTACTGGATTTTGAAAAGATCGTGGCTGAATTCTGCGCCTCCAGCGCCCTGAAACCGTTAGCCCCGGAGCAACTGCTGGAAAGCGCCGGTCTTGACCGCAGCAGCAAAACCATTCTGGTTGCTGATGACTCCCCCTTTATCCGCCAGACCATGTGCAGCGCCCTGCGGGGGGCTGGCTATAATGTAGAAGAGGCGGTTAACGGTGCTGAGGCCTGGGAAAAGATTCAGAAAAAGATGCAGCAGTGCACTGCTGATGGCGTCTCATTCCGTTCAAAAATGCAGCTTTTGATCACGGATGTGGAGATGCCCCAGATGGATGGCCTGCACCTGACCTCGCTGGTGCGCAAGGAAGACAGTCTGAAAGAGCTGCCGATCATCATCTTCTCTTCGCTGGCTTCGGAAGACAACATCCGCAAGTGGCACGACCTGGGTGCCCAGCAGATCCTGACCAAACCGGACCTGCCAAACCTGGTCAAGTATGCTGACCAGTACACGCTGTAAGGAGCAGATCTCCCACAGACACCAACGCCCGCTTCGGATCACCGGAGCGGGCGTTGGTTATTCTGGATGCAAAAAGGCTGCAGCACTTACCACCCCTATCCCCTCCTGAAACAGGAGGGGGACATTATTGGTAGTGGTCCTGTCCTTTCGTGGACAAGAAGGAAAGCCCTGGCACTATCCCCCCTCCTTAGACAAGGAGGGGCTGGGGTGGTTGGAATCAAGATTAGACTACCCCTGCTTCAGCAGGGTCACAAACTCATCGGCAGGTACCGGTTTACTGGTAAAATAGCCCTGATACAGATCACAGCCCAGTTCCTTGAGGACATCAAGCTGTTCCTGCCGTTCAACCCCTTCAGCAAGCACCTTGAACTCCATGCTCCTGGCCATGAAGACAATCGTACTGACCAGCCGCAGATCTTTGTCACTTTGGGGAATATCATCCACAAAGGACTTGTCGATCTTCAGCATATGCAACGGGAAATGTTTGAGATACGCCAGTGAAGAATAGCCGGTACCAAAATCATCCAGGGCCAGCCGCACCCCCAGCTTGCGCAGCCCATGCAGCAGCTTGATGGTCTGTTTACCCGGCTGCATCAGGGCAGACTCTGTCACCTCAAGTTCCAGCAGCTCCGCAGGAAAACCGGTTGCATGCAGTACATCAGCCACCACCTGGCAGATATCCACCTGGTGAAACTGGTGGGCTGAAAGGTTCACAGACAGTGAAAGCGGAGCCAGACCGGCATCAAGCCAGGCCCTGCCCTGCTGACAGGTCTGACGCAGAATCCATTCACCCATCGGCACAATACAGCCGATCTCTTCTGCCAGCGGAATAAAACGACCCGGCATCAGCAAGCCCATATCCTGACTCTGCCACCGCATCAACGCCTCTGCACCGATGATCTTTCCCGTGACCAGCTCTACCTGGGGCTGATAGACCACCCGCAGCTCATCCAGTTCAACTGCCCGCCGCAAACGGCTACCCAGCTGAATCCGTTCCGTTGCCTGGGCCGTCAGTTCTTCACTGAACAGGGCAAAACCGCCGCGTCCCTTCTGCTTGGCCCTGAATAATGCTGAATCAGCCGCCTGCAACAGATCCATGGAGGTCCGTGCATGGTCAGGAAACAGGGCAACACCGATACTGACCCCTATCTGCAGTTCAACCAGATCTTCAAGCTGAAACGGTTCCTGCAGGTGACTTACCAGGTCCTCAGCCACCAGCACCACCGTGGCCAGGTCCTTAACGCCCTCCAGCAGAATAATGAACTCATCCCCTCCCAGGCGAGCCACAGTATCGGTTGCCCGCATCCGCTGCTGCAGACGCTGGGCCACCAGGCACAACAGGGCATCACCGGTAGGATGACCAAAACTGTCATTAATATCCTTAAAGTGGTCAAGATCAAGACAGAGCAGGGCCAGAGAGGTTTTCTGGCGCTGGGCGCGGGCCAGTGCCTGAGTCAGGTGAGAACAGGCCATCTGACGATTGGGAAGGTCAGTCAACGGGTCGTACCAGGAGAGGTATTCAAGCTTCTGCTCCGAAGCATCCATCTCCAGGGCATAGGCCAGATCACCTACCAGCTCAGTCATCAGGTTCTGTTCATCATGGTCAAAAAAGCTGTTTTCAGCAGCATAGACCACCAGCAGGGCAGCACCCGCCCGTTCCGGGGTAATCTGATAGGTTGCCTGTGAGCCAAACGGCTTCATCCTGAATAACGACGCACAACAGCTGCACAGTAGCTGTTCGGCATTTTCTGGAGTGATGGTTGACATGATCAGCGTCCCATCCCCCTCCCGCGCAACAGCCTGCAGGTGTTCACTGCCCCGGAATGCCTGCAGCATATCCAGCGATACACCGGCTGCCGCAACCGGAGAATAGCCTCCGGCACCATCAGCCACCCCTATCCAGGCCATCACAAAGTTATCATCAGACACCAGGGTTGAGCAGACAAACTGGAACAGCTCTGTAGGCGTCGGTTTATGCACAATCTTCTGGTTGATGGCAGACAGAATCCGGTACAGGCGGGCCAGACGCCGGGTCTCATGCTCCAGCTGTTTTTCCCGGGTGATCACCCGCCCACAGCCCACCGTCCCCAGCAACACGCCATCCTGATCAAAAAAGGGTGCCTTATACACATCCAGATACAGAAACTCCCCCCGCACATTGCCATATTCGTCAAACCGCTGTGGCGCCAGATCTTTCAATATCACCGCATCTGAATCACAACAGAGTTCGCCAAAAGTATACCAGTCAGGCCTTTCCGGCTGTTCAGCGCGGGCACGGCGGGCATAGACAATATGTTTTTTTCCGATCGGTTCCGTTGTGTCATCAGTCAGCAGCAACAGGCGGGCATTGGCCAGGTTGGTAAACAGATAGTTCCCTGCCAGATCCTTGGCCCAGATCAGGTCCGGTACGTTATCAGCTATCAGTCGCAACAGCTGCGCAGTTCTGTGCTGCTCTGTTGAAACCGTGACCAGCTCATCCATCTGCTGCTGAATCGTTGCCTGCTGCTGATCAAGTTCAGCCACCATCCGGTTCAGGCTGGTGGCCAGAATCTCCAGCTCCGGCCCTCCCTGGGACTGTACGTAGCGGGCAGCCCCGGACAGTTGCGGCAGACGCTGCAAATGCCCGGCAAAATCGCCCAGCGGCGCGGTCAGACGTTGTGTCAACCACCAGCTGATACCGGCTCCGATGCTTCCCAGTCCGACAATCAGCGTCACCAGCAACAGAATAGCGTTGTACAGCGGTGCCGCTGCCTCATGCTCAGGGAACGTTGCCGCCAGAATCCAGGGGACCTGCGTCAGCTGCCTGAAGCTGGCGATCTGCTCTACCCCCCGTGAATTAACGGTCATACCTGACCCGCTCCAGCCCTTGATAGCCCGATCAAGCAGGTGGTTCACACCCGGCAGGGAAGTTTGCCTCAGGATTCTGGTTGGATCAGGATGCACCAGCATGGTGCGGTCCCTGCTGTAGAGGTACAGATAGCCCTTGCTACCGATCCGGCGTTGGGCCAGAGAACCAAGAAAATTGGGCTGCTGCAGACTGATGCCACCAGAAAGAAAGCCGATGGTGGCGCCGGAGGCATTCTTTACCGGGGCCATAAACTGGACAACGGCGTGGTAAGGCGGATTGGTGGAGCGGAAGGGAAGACTGATGGTTGGCTTGTCAGCGCTGGAGGCCTGCTTAAAAAACGGATACTCGGCAAATTCCCAAACGGTACGGGCCGGGTCAGACGGGGTTTCAGCCATCAGCTGGCCGGTGCGGCTGAACAGCATCAGACCATTATCAAAAATGCTCTGAATACCGGTCCGGTTGGCAAGAAAACGCTGGGCGGCCTGCCGGTCAGTCAGTGCCTGCTGCGGCGTAACCTGGGCAACCCCGGTCAGGGCATCCAGCGAGGCGCGCAGCTGATCATCAATCCCCTGACCCAGCCCCTCCAGCAATGTTTCCTGCTGGCGAGACAGGGTTCCGGTATACTGTCGATACACCACTGCCAGTACACCGGCAAGAATCGTAGTTACCAGCAACAGGCCGGTAACGATCATCACCAGTGCAAGTCGTCTTTTAAGGCTGAGGCGATTCCAGAACTGTTTTAGCAATTACAGCCCCTTTGCAAGATTACCGGCACTGTCAGACAGCAAAGGCATACGTTTCATTAGCTGATACAACCAAGCAAAGCAAAATTAAAGCGACAGATTTAATGAAGATAACACGGCATCCGCCATATTACAATTATCCTATAAATCCATAAAAGCAGTTCACGCTACGGCGCTACGGCATACTGGAATCTGCTGCGTCTAGCAGGGGATTGTCTGTATCAGCGCTGGAATCAGAGGGGTAAAAACTCCATGGTCAGCAGATCAACCCAAAGTTGTCGTCCAACCAGCAGTTCTCCCTCCCCCAGCAGCAGCTTGCAGACCTCGGCGGCTTGAAGCGCAGCGATCAGTGCCGGGGTAAAGCAGGGATTACCCAGCTGCTGTTCAAGTCCCCCTCTCTGGCGGTCATCCGCCTGAAAGCCGGAGCACCGGGACTCATCGGCCATCACCGGAAGCGCCGTACCAAGCCGACCGTACCAGCCGGCAACGGCGCCGTGTACCAACGGCAGACCATCCAGCGCGCACTGTTGTTGCAGCAGATGTCTGGTTGCCAGGTTATCCAGGGCATCCACCGCCACCTGTGCCCCCTGCAGCAGCTCAGGGGCGTTGTCCCGGGTCAGGGCACAGGGCAGCGCCTCCATCTCAACCGCCGGATTCACCAGGGCAAGCCGCTCTCGGGCAGCCTCCACCTTGGCCTGCCCCAGACTGGCAATGGTGGCAAACAGTTGCCGGTTCAGGTTATGCTCCTCAAAACAGTCAGGATCAACGGCGCGCAACTGTCCCACCCCCAGCCGGGCCAGCAACTCCAGCAGATAGCCCCCCAGACCGCCGCAGCCGATCACCACCACCCGTGCCTGACACAGCCGCAACTGCCCCTGGGGCGAAATGGTCTCGCGATTGCGCTGATACCGGGACGGCAGAAGCCCCATCTGCAGGGCAGCCAGCTCCACTCCACGCGCTGAACAGCCGAACCGTACGGCTGCCTGCTGTTGCGCCTGCCAGGAAAGCTGCCCTTCCCGGGCAGCGCTCTGCAGGTACTCGGTAAGTACCACGGCCGGGGGCGACATCCCCTACACCTCCGGCTCCGGCAGCAGCCCCTCCAACTCCGGTTCAAAGACCGCCCAGACCCGCTGCTGCAGCTCATCAAGGAACGCCGGGGTGGTGATACAGGGCAGTTTGATATGCTGATTAGGCCGTTCCCACACCTCGGCAGGCAGGCAGAACTCTGCCTTTTCATACCCCTGACGCAGCTCCAGTGCCAGCCCCCGCAGGAAGGCGCGCCGCACCGCAGCGGCAAGCTGCTCCTCGGTCACCTCAAGGTTAAACTCGCTCTTCAGGCAGTCCACCACCATCCCGGTGCAGATCCCTTTGGTGATATCAAAGAACTTGCAGAGACCGATCATGTCAAAACCGACGATCTGCAGCTTGGTCCTGGTGATCCCCTCCACCCAGGAGTCGATGTCCGATTTCCCTTCGCGAGTCAGCATGCCGTAAGTCCCCATCGACATATGACCGCCGGCTATGGCCCAGGCATAGCCAGGGTTGGTCTCCGGCTGGTAGGCCGGGATTTCCAGCCCCTTGACATGGTAGGCGTAGGAAGTCTCGCCGGTACTCTCTGAAAGACGCCATGAGCCATGGCCGATCTCCGGCAGCTTACCCTGCCCGGCATGGATAACCAGCTCCTTGATCTTGTCGAAATCGCCGAAGTGTGCGCCATTTAAAAGCGGCTTTTCCGGGTGCCGCTGATTGTAGGCCAGCAGGTAGGAGATGGTGCCACCCAGCGAGATGGAATCCATGCCGTAGTTGTCACAGAGGTGGATCAGTTGCGCGGCCTGCACCGGATCATGGATGCCGATGTTGGTTCCCAGCAGGTTGAGCGGTTCATAGTCAAACTTGGCCAGGAACCGTCCTGCGCTGCCGTCTTCTTGCTTCTCATGGATATTGTTGTGACAGGTGATACCGCAGCGGTAACAGGCCTCGGACTTGATGACCAGCTGTCCCTCAACCTGCTCCCGAAAGAGTTTCTCAGGGAGGTCGTTCCCCTGGGGACGGAAATTATTGACCGGTACGGCATGAAAGGCCTGCAGCACATCATAGGCCGCCCAGGTCCCGCCGCCGCCCCCTCTGCTGATCGGTTGCAGCCGTGCCGCTCCCCCCCCCTTGATCACGTTGATGTTAACCGCCTTCACCTCGGCAGAGGTCGGCTTCATCTTGTCGCTGCTGTGGGCCACCAGGGCCAGCAGGTTCTTGTAGCCCATCAGGCTGCCCATGCCGCCCCGGCCGGCAAAACGCATCTTGTCCTCGCCGGACTTGAGCTGATTGTCAGTGGAAAGTGCCACCGCTCCGAAGTAGACCTTCTCCCACTGTTCCCCGGCCTGGCCGATAGCGGCAAACTGGGCATTGGTGCCATACTCGCGGTGGAGGGTCATGATCTTCTCATGGGAAGAAAGCCCCACCAGATGATCCGCCGGTTTCAGTGCTACCACCGGCCCCTGCTCCCCCTCACTGATCAGGGCATAGACCGGCTGTGACGAGCGCCCTTCAAAGATCAGCTCATCCAGGCCGGTCCACTTGAAACGGGGGCCGAAGTTACCGCTGCCGGCGGCCCAGATGGCAGAGGGCAACCCTTTTTTAGACCCCTTGATCGGGCTGTAACCAGAGAAATAGGTCCGCAGGCCGGTCATGGCGGTGCTGCCGGTCAACAGCCCGGTGTTGACGATCAGCGGGTTCTCCTCGCAGTAGGCCTGCGTGATCCTGCGCTCTGCCAGAATCTGGAAGGAACGCCCGAAGCCGCCCAGCACATCCTCCAGATTACGGCAGGGGATCTCTTCCAGGTGGACTGTTCCGTTTTTCAGGTCAACGGTACAGCGGGTATAGAGGATTGAGGCAGGTTCGGCAGCAGGATTGGTGGTCATGAATTTCATAGTAAGCTTCTCCTTTACAACAGAGTAACGGACTTTTTTCAGACAGTGGGCACCACTAGCCTCCGTCAAGAAACGGAAGCAAGGTCACGGTATCGCCGTCATGCAGCGGCACGTCAAGGGCGGCATGTCTGCCGTTGATCAGCACGGCACCCAACAGGGGAAGCGGAATGGCCAGCGTATCAATGACGGCCTGGGGAATAGTCCCTGCCGGAACATCCAGAAACGCCTCTTTAAAGCGATTGATCCGGAATACCCCCACCAGCCTGACGGTTATCTGCATGGTAGACTTTCATCCCCCCCGACACAACAGCATGAGACAGACGGCAACGTCACCTTTCCAGGAGGTTCTCAATCTCCTGCCTGGTAGCCACCCCAGCGTATGGCGATATAACACGAATAAGGCGGTACAGCAAACAGAAGCGGCTGTCCGCCTTAGCGAAACCGTTACTGCTTCCCCCTTCTGCATTTCCCTCCTTTTTCCTGTTGACATCCCCCCCTGTTTCTGGTTAAGTGCCGCCACCGTAAACAGCATAACCATTCAAAATAACTAAATTTTTTAAGCATTACTAAAATTCATCGAACGAACCTTTACTACCATCAAAAACAGGAGAAACGGCATGAAGAAAATCAACAAGTTCCGCAAGGTAATGGCTGCCAACCGTGGCGAGATTGCCATTCGCATCTTCCGGGCCTGTACCGAGCTGGGGATCAGCACCGTGGCGCTCTACTCGGAAGAGGACAAGCTCTCCCTGCACCGCTACAAGGCAGACGAGGCCTATCTGATCGGCAAGGGTAAGGCGCCGATTGATGCCTACCTGGGGATTGATGAAATCATCTCACTGGCGCTGAAGGCCGATGTGGATGCGATCCACCCCGGCTACGGCTTTCTGGCTGAAAATGCTGAATTTGCCGAGAAGTGCGAGGCTGCCGGTATCACCTTTATCGGTCCCACGGCTGAAATGCAGCGGGCACTGGGGGACAAGGTTGCCGGCCGCAAGGCGGCCATGGCCGCAGAAGTACCGGTAGTACCCGGCACCGAAGACCCGATTGAGAAGGAAGAAGAAGCGCTGAAGTTTGCCAAAGAGGCCGGTTACCCGATCATCATCAAGGCGGCAGCCGGTGGCGGTGGTCGCGGCATGCGGGTGGCCCGCAACAAGAAAGAGCTGCTGGAAGGGCTGACCGCTGCCCGCAGTGAAGCCAAAGCGGCCTTTGGCAACCCCACCGTCTTCCTGGAGCGCTACATTGAAAACCCCAAGCATATTGAAGTACAGGTACTGGGTGACAACTACGGTAATCTGGTACACCTGTTTGAGCGGGATTGCTCCATCCAGCGCCGCCATCAGAAGGTGGTTGAGTTTGCCCCGTCACTCTGTCTGACCCAGCAGCAGCGTGAAGAGATCTGCACCGCCGCCCTCAAGATCGCCGGTCAGGTCAAATACCGCAACGCCGGTACGGTTGAATTTCTGGTGGATCAGGAAAACAACTTCTACTTCATTGAGATGAACCCCCGCATCCAGGTAGAACATACCGTGACTGAGATGATCACCGGCCGTAACCTGGTGCAGAACCAGATTCTGGTGGCC